>CAYNUT010000029.1:0-32020 GCA_964400595.1 uncultured Neobacillus sp.
TTTCTGGTGCAACACTAGCAACTTGTAATCTTAAATAATCTTCATCGAAGCAGTGGTCATTAATCCCGCCGATAAATCCAAATGGGTTACGGGCAGTTTCTAAATAAACTGGAACACCACCAGCTTGTACTAAAGCACTATTATAAACTGATTTATGGTTGTTTCTGTCAAACAATACTAAATCGCCAGGTGCTACGGTAGCATTCGCTACAACTGAGTTAGCAGTACTTGTACCATTCATTACAAAGTAAGTTTTATCTGCATTAAACACTTTTGCAGCATGTTGTTCAGCATCAACTGGAACGCCTTCGTGAATTAATAAATCTCCTAATTGTACGTCGGAGCAGCAAAGATCTGAACGGAATAGGTTTTCTCCATAAAATTCATAGAAAGCACGGCCAGTAGGGTGTTTACGGAAGAATTGCCCACCTTGGTGTCCTGGAGTAGTAAATGAACTATTTCCTTGATCCACATAACCAGTTATTGCATTAAAGAATGGTGGTAGTAAGTTTGCTTCATACTGTGAAGCTGCTTCTTCAATTTGTCTGCTATAAAGGTTTGTGTCAAAATGACCGCCATCCATGATATGGAAAACTTTACCGATAACGTCATCTACAAGTTTATTCTCACTTGATTTGATCACAAATACTGGAATACCGAATTTTGTGCTATCTACTTCATTAATGAAGCTCAATTCTTCTTCAGTTACAACCACTGCAGCTACATCTGTATAATCTGTTTCGCCTAAACGAACTGTGTCGCGTTTTGTTGAAAAGAATTGCATAGATTCTGGATTACAAGCAATCTTAAGATGTTTCATAGTTTTTCTCCTTAAAATAATAAATTTTTAAATTAAGTGTAAAACCTCTCGACCTTATACGCCTGCTAGGTCGTAATCTTTTTGCGTGGTCTCTTGAGCAACAGGTGCCTTTTCGTAGACATATCCATATGCCTTAACTAGACCATTATCCTGGTGTTGTAGGTAAACCCCTTGAATTTCAGGTGAGAAGCCAGGGAAATTGTTAATACCATTTTCTAAAGCTAAGAAATATTGTTGTGCTGAAACACTCCATTTTTCACCAGGAACAACACAGTAAATCCCTGGAGGGTATGGAAGCGCTCCTTCTAGGGCTGTTTTGCCAACGATGTCAGTTAATGGCACAAGTTTTTTATTGTTGCGGACTAATTCCCATCTTGCTTCCTGCGGTTTCATTGCAACTTCTGGTAAAGTTTCTTTTCTGAATAATTGCTTTTGATAGGTTTTAACATCTAAACTCCGATAGAAGTCGTGCATTTCTTGACAAAGCATTCTGATGGTATAGCCGTAATAACGGTCGATATTGTTCTTGTAAATTGTTGGAAGAACCTTACTTAATGGAGCATCTTCCTTAACAAATTTTTCAAAGCGTGCAAACTGTGATACAAGGTTTTGCATCTTCGTTGCTGTTTCTGCCGGAGTCAACAAGAATAGAATAGAATTCAAATCATTTTTCTCAGGAATGATGCCATTCTCGCGTAAATAATTTGTTAAGATGGTTGCCGGAATACCAAATTCTTCGTATTCTCCTGTTTCAGCATTGATACCAGGAGTGGTTAACAAGAATTTATTTGGGTCAACAAAATATTGGTTTTCCCCGTAACCTTCAAATGAGTGCCATTTTTGACCAGGAATGAATTTGAAGAATTCTAGATTATTAGCAATTTCTTCGGTATCATACTCTTCCCAGTTCTTTCCGTTCACCATTGGCGGGATAAATGGCTTAATCATCGAGCAGTTTTTCAATACTGATTTTCTTGCTTCAATTCCTAATTTCACGCAATCAGCCCATAATTTACGTCCTGCATCGCCTGCCTGCATTTTTGCATTGAGATCCAAGCTTGCAAAGATCGGATAGAAAGGACTTGTTGATGCGTACATCATATAGGCATTGTTAAAGCGTTTATGGTCAACATAGCGCTGCTGGCCTTTGATGTGCTTGTCTTTTTTATGAATTTGTGATGATTGTGAGAATCCTGCCAGCTGCTTATGGACAGACTGAGTAACGAAAATTCCTGGGTCATCTTCTTTAAGATCCAATAATAGCGGTGAGCAATCCTTCATCATTGGAATGAATTGTTCATAACCTACCCACGCAGAATCGAATAAAATATAGTCACAAAGGTGGCCGATTCTATCAACTACTTGGCGTGCGTTGTAAATGGTTCCATCATAAGTTCCTAACTGGATGATAGCTAACCTGAAAGGTCTCTTTGCATCAGCTTTTTCCGGAGCAGCTTCAGAAACTAGTAATCTTAAATAATCTTCATCGAAGCAGTGATCATCAATACCGCCGATAAAGCCGAATGGGTTGCGGGATGTTTCTAAATAAACCGGAACACCACCAGCTTGAACCAAAGCACCATTGTAATTGGACTTGTGGTTATTGCGGTCGAACAATACTAAGTCCCCAGGGGCAACTACAGCATTTGTGACAACAACGTTGGAAGTACTTGTCCCGTTCATGACGAAATATGTTTTATCAGCATTAAAGACTTTTGCTGCATATTTTTCAGCATCCATTGCAGGACCTTCATGGATCAATAGATCTCCTAATTTCACATCGGCGTTACAAATGTCAGAGCGGAATACATTCTCTCCGAAAAATTCGTAGAATGCACGTCCTGCCGGATGCTTGCGGTAATATTGACCGCCTTGATGTCCTGGACAGTCAAATTGGATGTTTCCTTTATTAACGTAATCATTTAAAACATTGAAAAATGGTGGCAGCAGGTCAGCTTCATATTGTGCTGCTGCATCTTCAATTTGTCCGCTGTAACGTTTTGCGTCAAAGTGGCTGCCATCTAAAATGTGATATACATTACCAACAAAACGATCTTCCAATTTATCGCTGTTTTTCAGAATGACAAAGACAGGGATTCCAAATTTGGTATTTTCCACTGTTTCGATCAAATCTGTTTCGGCGTCAGTTAATACTACTGCGGCAACATCAGTGTAATCAGTTTCTTCTAAGCGAATGATTTTACGATCCGTACTAAAGAAAGATTCTGACTCTAAACTGCAGGCAATCTTAAGTTGTCTCATGATATCCTCCTTTTTATTCTTTCAAAGGTAATAATCTTACATTTGCTAGTTTGCGCTAGTTACTATCCCCTGTCAAGATAGTGGAATCAGATTTCAAGAAAGCGTCACAATTATTTTAGCAAAGTATTAAAAAAACGGCAAAAAAATGATGGTTTTTTTAAGGTTCTGGCAGATTGCTGGTATTATTGGTATTTTACTGGGGTTTGTAAAACATTTGGTCGAATTATTCAGTCAAAATGAATATTTCTAAAATTTAAAAATGATATATTTATCAATATTTTTGTTATATTAGAATAATATTTAAAAATGAATTTGACTTTCCTGGATTTATGGTGTAAAATGATTGATAGTCAGTCATTGAATGATAGTCAGTCATGTTGGAGGCACAAATGGATAATAAAAAAGAGAGAATCATTCATGCAGCAATAGATGTATTTTGTGAAAAAGGAATTGAAAAGACTAAGGTGTCTGATATCGTCCAGAAGGCAGGAGTTGCCCAAGGGACGTTTTATATCTATTTTTCTTCTAAATTGTCAGTCATGCCAACGATCGCACAGGTAATGGTGGAAAAAATGCTCGTTGAAATTAAAAAAAATGTAAATGAAGAAGATTCTTTTATAGAACAATTAAAGAGTGTCATAGATGTAGCTTTTTCCATCACTAAGAATTACCGGGAAATTCATGCCATGATATATGCAGGTCTTGCTTCAACAGAGTTTTTTCAGGAATGGGAAACAATTTATTCCCCGTATTATTCCTTTATGAGTGCATTTTTATGCAATGCTAAAAAGGCCGGTATTCTTCGTGAATCAATTAATCCGGACCAGACAGCGGTTTTGCTTATTGGCTTAATTGAAACCGTCGCAGAGCAAACTTATTTGTACTCCCATAGCGATAAAAATATGGCGGAGATTAAGAAAAAAGAAGTTTTGGAATTCGCTTTGCATGGGCTGGGAATTTAATACTTTTTGGGAAAGGAAAAATTTTTAAAAGGTTATGACTGAATGTCAGTCAGAAAGAACTAAGGGGTAATAAAGATGAATAAAGCATGGATTTATGTATTTTTAACAAGTATTTCAGAATTAATTTGGATTTATGGCTTTCATACAGCATCTGCTTGGTGGCATTGGCTTTTCATTGTCGCGTTCATTTTGATGGATTTGCACTTCCTTGCTAAGGCGTGTGAATATTTACCGACTGGAACCGTTTATGCCATATTTGCCGGGGCTGGGACGATCGGTACATTCTTGATGGACGTATTCCTCTTTGGTGCACAGGTCAATATGATAAAACTGTTTTTTATCCTCATGGTCATAGGTGGGGTTGTTGGATTAAAGCTTTCGGATGATAAAAAGGTGAAAGGAGCGAGACAATAATGGGATGGTTATATGTGTTCATTGCAGCAATAAATGAATTGGTCGGTGTATGGGGATTAAATCTGTTCAGCAAGAAGCGCACCATTAAAAATGGGATGATCTACCTTGGCGGTCTGAGTGCTTCATTCGCTTTCATTTATACATCTTTTGGTTATTTGGAAGCCAGTGTGGCATATGCAGTATGGACCGGCATTGGTACTGCCGGAGCCGTCATCTTGAATATGCTTTTTTATGGCGAATCTAAAAGCTGGTCCCGGATTGCCAGTTTATGTGCCATCATAATTGGTGTGACCGGGCTGAAATTTATTTCATAGTTTTGTATATATATAAATGAAGAAAAAAGGAAAACATCTCGATCGTAAGAGGTGTTTTCCTTTTTTTTTTTTTTGAACACTTTTGAATTTTTGACAAAAAATCTACATTTACCTCATTTTTACTGTTTGCATGAGTATTGCGTGACAAATATTACTTTCAATTAATCATGTGAAAAGTACGATAATCATAAAGGGGAAGAGACTTTTCTCCTTTTTGTATGGAATCGCTTACAAATGGTTTTCGACAAAGTGACAAATATCGCTGTAGGTAGATAAGCCTATTTTTACAATGATTAAGTAAGGAAAAAATTCCTGAGGAGGAGGGAAAGCAATGAACCGCAAAGGTTGTCCCGATGAATATCCTATATCCTTAATCATAAACGGTTACGAAATGGCCGTTTTTCAACTGACGAAATTTGACCTAGAGGACTGGACATACGGATATTTGTTTTCTGAAGGATTTATCCAGGATGCAAACGATATTGAAGCCATCGTTATAAACGAAGAAATGGGCAGCATTAATGTAACGCTCCTATCTGGTTTTGATGAAGACCAGGTTTTATCGAAAAAGAAGCATTACACTGCCGGCTGCGGCAGAGGCGTCACGTTTTTCTCGATGACCGATGTGAAGAATTTCGCAAAGATTGCATCTGATCAAACTTACCAGCTTAGTTATCTGCTTAAAAAGAGAAGTGAGTTTGCCCAAAACTCACACTTTTATCTTGAGACAGGCGGTATGCATGGGGCCTGTATTATTGATGAGGATGGGAATATGGTGATTCGTGAAGATATTGGCCGGCATAATGCTGTCGATAAAATCATCGGATACGCCGTGAGAAAACGCTTGCAGCCCAAACGGTTAGTTTTACTTACAACCGGAAGGGTTTCATATGAAATGCTCTCGAAAGCTGCAAAATTTGGCTTTCCAGTGATCGGCTCGCGGACTGCCGCTACCAAACAGGCAGTGCAGCTGGCAAAATATCTAAATATTGAGGTAATCGGCTATTTACGAGGGAAAGTGGCGACGATTTATACCTCGGCCGGCAGGGTTGAAAATGACCTGGGCATCGATTTGGCTCTGGAGAGAAGTATTGAAGGGGGGAATTTAATAACGACAAATTAGAGAGAAAAAAGGGATTGTTCTAATCAAATTTTGGGAAGGAGATTCGAAATGGTTGAAATGAACCTAAATCGCCGGCAATTTTTAAAGCTGTCAGGCGCAACTGCTGCAACCTTGGCAATTGTCGAACTGGGCTTTAATGATCAAAAAGCCTATGCGAAAACAAAAGAATTCAAAATTGCCAAATCAAAAGTAACACCAACCATTTGCTGCTTTTGTGGTGTAGGATGCGGTATACTTGTTCACACCAAAGACAATACAGTGGTTTATACGGAAGGGGATCCGGATAACCCGATTAACGAAGGTAAGCTTTGCAGCAAAGGAACAGGATTAAGACAAATTTACACATCTGAAAAACGTATTACAAAGCCACTTTACCGCGCTCCTGGAAGCAATAAGTGGGAAGAAAAAGATTGGGAATGGACGCTTAACACCATTGCTAAACGAACAAAAGAAACAAGGGATGCCTCATTTGTTGAAACAGAAAATGGCATCACCGTTAACAAAACTGAAAAGATTGCCAGCCTTGGCGGTGCGGCACTTGATAATGAAGAAACTTATTTAGTTTCAAAATTAATGAGAGGGCTTGGTGTCACCTACTTAGAGCACCAGGCACGAATATGACATAGTTCTACGGTTGCCGGTCTGGCACCTACATTTGGCCGCGGAGCAATGACTAACCATTGGAGCGACCTGCAAAATACTGATTGTGCGTTGATTATGGGGGCAAACCCTGCCGAGAATCACCCAATCAGCTTTAGATGGCTTACAAAAGCGAAAGAAAAAGGCGGAAAAATTATCAGCGTTGACCCGCGTTATACTCGGACATCAGCAGTATCTGATATTTATGCACCGCTGCGTTCCGGTTCCGATATTCCCTTTATGGGAGGAATGATTAAATATGCAATCGAAAACAATCTCATTCACAAAGACTATGTTGTGAAATATACGAATGCTTCCTTTATCGTGAAAGAGGGCTATGACTTTAAGGATGGTCTGTTCTCAGGATATGACGAAGCAAAAAGAGTTTACGATAAAACAAAATGGGCCATTGAAACGGCACCGGATGGAAAGCCGGTAAAGGATGAAACACTTGAAAATCCACGCTGTGTCTTCCAATTAATGAAGAAGCATTATTCACGTTATGATGTGGATACCGTTACAGCTGTAACAGGCACACCAAAAGAAAATTTATTAAAGGTTTATAAAGCCTTCTGTGAAACTGGTAAAGTGGGTAAATCAGGCACGATTCTCTATGCAATGGGTACAACCCAGCATACAGTTGGTTCGCAAAATGTTCGTGCTTTTGCCATTATTCAGCTGTTATTAGGAAACATTGGTTTACCTGGCGGAGGAATCAATGCCATGCGCGGTGAATCCAACGTTCAAGGATCTACAGACTTCGGATTATTATGGGATAACTTAACAGGTTACCTTGGAGTTCCTAAGGCAAGTGTACCGGAACATGCTACACTTGAAGGCTACCTGAAAAAAGAAACACCTCCAACAGGATACTGGAGCAACAAGCCAAAGTTTTTTGTCAGTCTGCTTAAAGCCTGGTATGGCAGCAACGCAACGAAGGATAATGAATTTGGCTACCAATTCCTGCCAAAAGGAAATAAAAACTATTCTCATATCAATCTATTTAAAGCGATGTACAATGGCGAACTTGACGGTGCCTTCCTCTGGGGGACAAACCCTGTTGTCGGCGGACCAAATGCCGGTAAAGAAAAAGACGCGCTTGGCAGCTTAAAATGGATGGTTGCAGTTGACCTTTGGGAAACAGAAACATCAGCATTCTGGCAAAAAGAGGCAGGCAGCGACCCAGCCAAGATTAAAACGGAAGTATTCCTGCTTCCAGCATGTTCTTCTTATGAAAAGGAAGGAAGTATTTCCAACAGCTCCCGCTGGATGCAATATCGCTGGAAAGCAATTGAACCAAAAGGCGAATCCCGCCCAGATCTTGATATAGTTCATGAATTGGCTCTGAAACTGAAAAAGCTTTATGCCAACAGTCCAAAATCTGCAGATAAACCTTTCTTAGCCCTTGACTGGAATTATGGCAGCGGTGAAGCTCCAAATCTGGATGCAATTGCGAAAGAAATCAATGGCTATGACCTGAAAACAGGTAAATTGATTGAGAACTTCGGGAAATTATTAGAGGATGGAACAACTTCAAGCGGAAACTGGATTTACTCCGGATTCTATCCTGAAGAAGGTAGAAATAAATCGAAAAACCGTGATAATAAAGACACTGGCGGGGGCAACTTCCTAAACTGGTCCTATGCATGGCCAATGAACCGCCGTATTCTTTACAACCGTGCTGCAGCAGATCCAAGCGGTAAGCCATGGAGCAAGGAAAAGGCTGTTATTTGGTGGGATGCTGTTCAGAAGAAATGGGTCGGAAATGACGTTCCTGACTTTAAAGCTGTAACAGCACCGACAGAGCCAGGCGGTACTGGCGCATTCATGATGAATAAGGACGGGGTGGCATTATTATTTGCCCCAACCATGAATGATGGTCCGTTCCCAGAACATTATGAGCCGTTTGAAAGCCCTGTAAAAAATGCCTTCTCCGATGTACAGCTAAATCCTGCTACAGTCATCAACGACGGAGATTTCAATAAGAAAGGCTATATGGTTGACTTCCCGATTGTCGCAACTACTTATCGTGTAGAAGCGCACTGGCAATCAGGGACCATGACTCGTAACCAGGAGTGGCTAGCTGAAATTGCCAGATATATGTACGTAGAAATAAGTGAAGAACTTGCCGAAGAAAAAGGCATTAAAAATAAAGACGAAATAATTGTCAGCTCAGCGCGTGGAGAAATCAAAGCTTATGCAATGGTTACCAAACGCTTTAAACCTTTTAAAGTTAGAGGTAAAGTTGTTCATCAGGTTGGCATGCCGTGGAACTTTGGGTTTAAAGGATATGCAACCGGAGCTACAGCCAACCGCCTGACTCCACATATAGGGGATGCCAACACGATGATTCCTGAATATAAAGCATTCCTTTGCAACATAAGGAGGGCTGACTAATGACGAAATATGTAAAGTATGTTGACGTTACGAAATGTGACGGCTGTAAGGCCTGTATGATAGCCTGCAAAAATTGGAATGACCTCCCTGCAGAAACGACAGAATTCCAAGGCAGTGCCCAGTCACACTCTAAAGTATCAGCTGATACATGGAATGTGCTCCAGTATATCGAGCATGAGAATGGGAAAGGCGATTTAGAGTATTTATTCCGTCATTCTGCCTGCTTCCATTGTACAGATGCTGCCTGCCAAAAGGTTTGTCCGGAAGATGCCATCAGCTACACAAAATTTGGTACTGTTGTCATTGATCATGAGAAATGCGTAGGCTGCGGCTATTGTGTGGAAAACTGTCCATTTGAAGTGATCTCATTAAAGACCTACAAAGATAAAAATGGCGAAGAGTACAGAAAATCACAGAAATGTACAATGTGTACCGATCGTCTTGAAGAGGGCCTGCAGCCTGCCTGCGTGACAACCTGCCATACAGATGCGATGCAGTTTGGTAAAAAGGATGAAATGCTGGCTAAAGCTGAAAAACGCTTAAATGAGATCAAAGGGCGTTTCCCTAATGCCAATATTTATAATCCACAAGGCGTCGGAGGCACTCACACAATCTATGTCCTTGCTGAAAAACCTAGTGTTTATGGACTTCCAGAAAACCCCAAAGTTCCGACGTCTGCTGTTTTATGGAAGGACTATGCACAGCCAATTGGTAAAGCCATGATTGGGGCAACTACGATGGCAGTGGTCGGTGCCTTCATTACCAACAGCATAATTAGCAAAAGATCAAAAGGTAAAGACCAAGAGGATGGGGGTGGCAGCCATGAGTAATTATCAACAGCACCCAAAGGCAGATGTAAAAATTCGACGTTTTTCCAAAGCATTTGTGTGGGCGCATACGATAAATGGACTAGCATTCTTTGCCTTGTATATAACGGCATTGCCAATGTACACCGAATTTTTTGATTGGCTCTACCCGGTGTTGGGCGGACCGGAAATGGCACGCCTGCTTCACCGAATCTTTGCGGTTATATTCTGTACACCAACGATTATCTACTTGATTTTTGACCGTAAAGGATTTTTCCGGTGGATGAAAGAGCTTGTTACGTGGAAAAAACGCGACCTGGAGTTTTTCACTGAATTTGTCAAAGAACTATTTGGGTTTAATTTCAAGCATGTCCGCCAAACATTCTTTAACGCCGGTGAGAAAATTAACTCGATCATCCAAATTTTCTGTGCCATCCTGGTTATTGCTTCAGGATTCACGATGTGGTTCCCTGAATTTTTCCCAAGAGTACTTGTTCAATGGGGCTATTTCCTTCATAACGTTGGGTTCGGCCTAGGAATTGCCGTTATTGTCGGACACGTGTATCTCTCTGTTGTTCACAAGCATTCAAGACCAGGATATTCCGGTGTTGTAACCGGAGAGGTTCCTGCCTGGTGGGCGAAGGGACACTATGCAGATTGGTACGATGAAGAAGTGAAGAAAGGCAACTTCCCAGACCTGGATGATCCTAAGCATAAAAAAGGTGCATAATATCGAAAAGCAGAAGCGGCCGTTCAGCAGCTGTAAGCTGGAGCTAGACCGCAAACTACAACCATCCAAGTAAATCTTATCATCTATTAAAAAAGGAATGGCTGTCGAATGTTAGACAGCCTTTTCTTTTAACATTTTGAAAGAGGTGCAACAACGATGATTAAGTCCGTTGTTTCAAAGGAGTACCAGGAGCTGCAAAAGGAAATAATCAAGCTTCAGGAAAAATGGAAGATGAGCATTAACCCTGAAACGATCAGACCAAGCTTGGATAAAGCCGCATTGGAAGCAGGGGTGCCGGCAATGGCACTTACGTCTGTTGATTTTGACATTTCACTATTTTTACAGTGTATAGAGGAAGTGGGTGGTCTTTTAGTAAAGAGCAAGCCAGACCTGGAGGAAAAGCTCGCCGAGATCACCAGCCTGTTGAATGAGGAAACAGCGATTCGCTGGATTGAAGAAGCTTATTCCATCAACCATGTTTATTTCACAGGCTTTGCCAAAGAACACGGTCTGGAAGAATGGATTCCGCAATTCCTTGCTGAAACGGTCCTGCGTCCTTACTTACAATTGACTGCTGAAATGGTGCAGGATGCCATCCATGCTGTACCTGGCTGCGGCTGCCCTGTCTGCGGTGAACCGGTAAGATTGGCTGCGCTTGAAGATGAGGGGAAAAAAGTTGTACATTGTCCGCGCTGCCTTGCCCATTGGAATTCCAAACGTTTGGAGTGCTCACACTGCGGCAACACCGATCATGATAAAATCCAGTTCTTAACTATTGAAGGAGATGCCGTTTCACAAATTCAAGTTTGCGAAGAGTGTAACGGCTATATTAAAATTATTGATATTAGACAATATATTAGTAAACCATCTGCAGCAATGCTGGATTTGAATTCCATTCACTTAGACTTTGTCGCGCAGGAAAACGGCTATCATGCTGTGGGGGAGAAAAAAGAAACGAACTAAGAGGGTGCCAGAAGCATGAAGGCTGCAGCGATTATTTTATCAGGCGGAAAGTCAAGCAGAATGGGCACAAATAAAGCCCTATTGAAAATAAATGAGAAAACTAATATTGAGAGAATCCGTGATACGCTGAAGATTTATTTTGATGACATTATCTTAGTTACGAATGAACCGGAGTCGTATGAATTTTTAGGCGTGAAGATGGCCCCCGACCATTATCCCGGCATGGGTCCGCTTGCAGGTCTTCATGCAGGCCTATCGGCAAGTGTATATGACCGGAACTTTATTGCCGCCTGTGACATGCCGTTTGTCTCAGGTGAGCTTGCAGCTGCCCTTATCAAGCAATGCAGGAGCCATGATGCAGTCATCCCGGTTATTAACGGGAGACAGCATCCGTTATTTTCTGTTTTTCAAAAAAGAACGGCAGAATTAGCGGCAAAATCCATTGAAGCAGGGAATCTTCGCATGACGCATCTCTTGGAGCAATTAAATGTGCTATATTTAACAGAAAAAGAGCTTGGCAAGCTGGTCAGGACTGACATGGAACGCATCTTTTTCAACATGAACCGCCCGGATGAATATGAGGCCGCAAAAAAATGGGCAGAAGCGGATGTGTAAGGGGGAAATAGGGAACGATGCAATTTTTTAAAGTCAAAACAGTGGAAGATACATTAGCCTTAATCGATGAGACAGTTCAGGCAATGGGACAAACTGAAGTGAGAGAGCTCGATCAAGCTCTCCATTACATATTGGCAGAACCGGTTTTTGCGCAGGAAAATGTTCCCGGTTTTGACCGCTCTACAGTGGATGGGTATGCCGTCCGGGCAAAGGATACGTTTGGTTCATCTGAATCAATGCCTGGCTTCCTGAATGTCGCAGGTGAGGTGAAAATGGGCGAGGTTCCATCCGCTGCCGCTGGCCATGGCCAGGCGGTTTATGTTCCAACAGGCGGCATGCTTCCTGCCGGCAGTGATGCAGTCATCATGATTGAGCACTGTGAGGATATGGACGGGCTTCTTAATACATACAAGCAGATTGCTCCGGGTGAAAATGTCATCCGTGCCGGTGAAGATATTAAAGAAGGAGAAATGGTCCTTTCCGCAGGGACGAAGCTCAGGCCGCAGGAATTGGGGGCGCTCGCTTCATTAGGCATCACGCATGTGAAGGTTTATCGGAAACTAAAAGTTGGCTATCTATCATCAGGTGATGAAATCGTTCCCTATCAAACAGAAACTCTTTTAGAAGGACAAATCCGCGATGTAAATTATTTAACGCTTGCCGGACTAATCGGCGAGTGGGATATCGATATGGTGTATGGAGGAATTGTCAAGGATGACCTTGCGGAGTTTTGCAAGCGTGCCCGCGAGCTTTATGAACAGACAGATTGTTTGGTGCTGTCTGGAGGCAGCTCCGTCGGCGCCAAGGATTATACCACCGATGTGATTCAATCTTTGGGTGAGCCGGGTGTGTTTGTCCACGGTATTTCGATTAAACCGGGTAAACCTACGATTCTCGCAATGGCAGACGGAAAGCCGGTCATCGGACTGCCGGGTCATCCAGCCTCTGCAATGATCATTTTTAAACTTTTTGGCGAACGGATTTTGCGAAAGCTTAAGGGCGAGGTCATTGAGAAAAAGCCGGAGCGAATTTTTGCCCGTATGACGAAAAATATCCCTTCCTCACCGGGGAGGGCTGATTATATCCGCGTCCGTTTATTTGAGAGTGAGGGAGAATGGTGGGCTGAGCCGATTATCGGAAAATCAGGCCTGATTACCACTCTCGTTAAAAGCGATGGCATTGTCGAGATTGTTTCAGAAAAAGAAGGAGTATCACAGGGAGAATACGTGCCTGTGATTTCGTCAAGATAGGGGGAGCGGCAGATGGATCATAAATACTACAAACGAAAAGTTTATTTAGAGGATAAACCCCGGGCGGCGGCTCGGGAAGAAATTCTTGCTGTGTCCGAGATGACTCCTGAAACCGAATTCGTCCCATCTGTTGAGGCGTTAGGCCGTGTGACAGCCGAGCCGGTTTTTGCCAGGGTATCAATGCCCCATTACCACGCTTCTGCGATGGACGGGATTGCGGTAGTGGCGGAAAGCACCTATCAGGCCCATGAGCAAAATCCCCTTCATCTTAAGCAAGACAGTGAATTTTGCTATGTAGATACCGGAAATGCCATCCCTGCCCCATTTAATGCGGTGATTATGATTGAAAATGTTCATGTTATCGACGAATGGACGATTGAAATAATTGAACCGGCAACTCCGTGGCAGCATATCCGCCCGATAGGCGAGGATATTGTCCAGGAGGAAATGCTTTTTCCCCAGGGACATACATTACGTCCGGCCGATTTAGGAATCCTGCTCGCAGCCCAGCAGCTTGTCATTCCCGTGGTGAAAAAGCCGGTTGTCGCCATTATTCCGACAGGAAACGAACTCGTTGAGGCCCACTCCGAACTCTCTCCCGGAAAAATTATTGAATTTAACGGCACTGTTTTTTCCGGTTTTATTAAGGATTGGGGCGGCGAACCGCTGCTTCATGCAATTGTAAAGGATGAACCGGAAAGGATTAAAGCAGCTTTGCTGGAAGCTGCCGAAACAGCCGATATTATCGTCATCAATGCCGGATCATCTGCAGGAAGGAAAGATTACACGGTCCATATTATCGGCGAAATTGGCACCGTTTTTACCCATGGTGTTGCATCCCGCCCAGGTAAACCGGTTGTTTTAGGAAAAATAAACGGCAAAATCGTTGTTGGAGTTCCAGGCTATCCTGTTTCTGCATACCTAGCACTTGAGTGGTTTGTCCGTCCGCTTGTCTGCAAGTATTTAGGGATTCCTGAGCCGCGGAGGCAAACGGTTACAGTAAAGCTGGGCCGCCGCATTGTTTCATCAATGGGCGCTGAGGACTTTGTCCGAATGAATATCGGCTATGTGGACGGGCAATTTGTTGCCAATCCTCTGACACGGGCTGCGGGAGTAACGATGTCCTATGTCAGGGCAGACGGCCTTTTAATCGTGCCGCCTGACGTTATTGGCTATGAGCAGGGCGATTTCGCCGAGGTAGAGCTATTCCGTCCGATTGAGGAGATCAAAAATGCCATCCTGTTTTCTGGCAGCCATGATTTAACCATTGACCTTTTATCGTCCCAGTTAAAGCGTGTGAGGACGGATAAGAAAATTGTCTCTTCGCACGTCGGCAGTATGGCTGGCATCATGGCAATTCGTAAAGGCGAGGCCCACGTAGCGGGCATTCATTTACTTGACCCAGGTACAAAGCAATATAATATTTCTTATGTGAAGCGGATGTTAGCCGGCCAGGATGTTGTACTGTATCCATTTTTAAAAAGAAAGCAAGGCTGGATTCTGCCGCAGGGTAATCCACTTGGAATTGGTGCCGTCGGTGATTTAGCCCACATGGAGGCGCATTTTGTCAACCGGCAAAAAGGCGCCGGCACAAGAATTTTATTCGATATGCTGCTTGCGGAGGAGGGGTTCTCTTCTGAGAACATTACCGGCTATGACCGCGAAATGTTCTCGCATTTAGCGGTAGCGGCGGAAGTTAACAGCGACCGCGACAGTGTCGGCCTGGGGATTTATCCGGCGGCTAAAGCGATGGGCCTGGATTTTGTACCTATTGCAGATGAGGAATATGATTTATTGATGACGAAGACTTTTTTTGAAAGTGAGAGCGGCCGTTTGCTGATTGAGATGATTCAATCTCCGGCCTTCAAAGAGCAGGTTGAAAAAATCGGAGGCTATCAAGTGGTGGAAAATGCCGAGCCGAAGCGCTTGACAGATGAGGTGAATACATGAACTATTTCGAAATTAGCAAAGAACCAATTGATATTCAGGCGGTAATTGATAAAGTTGTTCAGCGGGAAGCAGGGGCAATTACGACTTTTATTGGGACCGTTAGGGAATTAACGCACGGGAAAAAGACGCTTTATTTAATCTATGACGCCTATGAAGCAATGGCTGTGAAAAAGCTGGCCCAGATTGGTGCCGAAATCGAAGCGCGCTGGGCAGGCTCCAAGGTGGCGATTACCCACCGCGTCGGCCGCCTAGATATCACGGATGTCGCCGTCGTAATTGCGGTTTCGACGCCGCACCGGGCTGACGCCTATGAAGCGAACCGCTATGCGATTGAACGGATTAAAGAAATTGTCCCGATTTGGAAAAAAGAGCATTGGGAAGACGGCGAGAAATGGATCGGCAATCAGCTTGAAACGGTGGCTTACCCGAGCGGCAAGCCGGAGGATGGTGATCAGGATGAATAAGGTTCTATTTTTCGCTCATTTACGCGATGCTGTCGGAGGAGAGTCCTTAACGATGAATGCCGGCGGAAAAACGGTTGCCGACTTGAAGGCTGAGTTGGAGGCAATCTACAATCTGCCGAGAATGGAAACCGTGATGACGGCGATTAATGAAGAATTCGCCTCTAATGATGAAGTTATTCAGGATGGCGACGTGATTGCCTTTATCCCGCCGGTCAGCGGGGGCTGATTTTTGAGGGGTCTGGGCTCCATCGCAGATATATTGGAATTTTGCGCAGATATATTACGTTTCATCGCAGATATATTGTGCTTCATCGCAGATATATTCAACTTTTGCGCAGATATCCGTTTAGAAGTTTATAATTAAAGATGATTAAAGCCCTGAGAGCTCGCCTGACGGCGAGTTTTCTTTCAAAAGGGGGAAAATACAAAATGAACGAGCGCTATTCACGGCAAATACTTTTTCCGGGCATCGGAAAAGACGGGCAGGAGAAGATTAGAAAGAAGCACGTACTGATTATCGGCGCGGGGGCGCTAGGGTCCGGCAATGCGGAAGTCCTCACGCGTGCGGGTGTTGGGAAATTGACTATTATTGATCGTGACTATGTTGAAGCAAGCAACCTCCAGCGGCAGCAGCTTTATACGGAAGAGGATGTTGCCGAAAAGCTGCCTAAGGCGGCGGCGGCGGAAAAACGCCTGCGGGCAATTAATGCTGATGTCGAGATCCGGGCAATCATTGGGGATGCCGCTCCGGAACTGCTTGAAGAGCTTGTTGACGGCGTTGATATTATGATTGATGCGACTGATAATTTTGAGACGCGCATGGCGATCAATGATGTTTCCCAGAAATACAGTATTCCCTGGATCTACGGAGCCTGTGTCGGCAGCTTCGGGATGAGTTTTACAATCATTCCCGGAAAGACACCTTGCTTAAATTGCCTGCTGCGGACGATTCCGCTTCAGGGAATGACCTGTGATACAGGCGGTATCATTTCACCTGCTGTACAAATGGTCATTTCCCATCAAACGGCAGAAGCGTTAAAAATATTAGTCGAGGACTGGGATGCGGTCCACGATGGGTTTGTCAGCTTTGATTTATGGAGAAATCAATATACGAGCATGAAAATGGGAAAGGCTAAGTTTGCCGGCTGCTTGTCCTGCGGCAAGGAGCGCACCTATCCATACCTCGATCATGAAAATTTGACGAAGACGACCGTGTTATGCGGCCGGGATACGGTGCAGATCCGCCCGTCCAGTCCCGGTGAGATTTCGCTGGAAAGGCTTGCGGGGCAGCTGAGCTCACTTGGCTATTCGGTAAAAGGCAACCCTTATCTATTGTCGGTGGAGATGGGGCCGGAGCGGATGGTCATTTTTCAGGATGGCCGTGCCCTCATTCACGGAACGAAGGATTTGACCCATGCGAAATCGATTTATCAGCGGCTTTTAGGCTAGTTTGTGATACCCGTACCATTGGATGGTGCGGGTTTATTTAAAGGAAAAGCCTTATTCTGCAATTTTTGTGTTACATTCTACAAAATTCCAAAGGTATTCTACAAAAACCAATATATAATCTACAAAAATCAGGCCCCATTCAACAAATTCCATGGCACATTCTACACATTCAAAGTACCATCCGGCAAAACTGCCTTCCTTATATCCTCTTCGCCAGCTTTCGACATGTTTCACGTGAAACGAGTCGAGGGCCAAGGATTAATTTTTCGTAAAATAGCCAATACTCGTGTAAAATAGGAACAAGATTGAAATCAGAGGTGGCACTCATGAATATATCTGTGCAAAAATTATTAGCAAAAATGGAGGAAGAACTAAAACAGGCGCAAACGGCGCACAAGCCGGAGCGCTTGCGGGAAAAGATGTACTCTATTAAAATATTATGCGAGCTGATCCTGGACGAACATCAGGCTACAAGTGCAGCGGCGTCAACGCCGCCTGTAACGATACCATCTGCTGGGATGCAGCAGCAGGTCGTACAGCCACAAATTTTTCAGCAGCCGGCATCACTGGCGCAGGCGAAAAAACTAGCTTTGGACGAAGCAAACGGGGATTCATTATTTGACTTCTAAATACGAGGGGGAAGGAAGATGAAAGCATTTATTATTACCGGTGCAATCAATGCCTTTTTGGCGGTGGCGCTTGGGGCATTCGGGGCCCATGGGTTAAAAGACAAGCTGGATGCGCATTATTTAGATATTTGGAAAACAGGCGTGACCTATCAAATGTTTCATGCAATCGGGATTTTAATGATTGGTATTCTTCTCAGCAAAGCCGCCCAAAGCTCATTATTTACTTGGTCCGGCTGGCTGATGCTCGCTGGAATTATCTTCTTTAGCGGCAGCTTGTACCTTTTAAGCCTGACGAAAATTGGACTGCTTGGAGCCATAACACCAATTGGAGGAGTTTGCTTTTTGGCAGCCTGGATCCTAATGGCGGCTGGCGCAGCTAAGCATTTTTAAAAATAAGGCTGTGTTAAATTTGCCTGTTGATTTTCGATCCAATAAAATTAGAAACAAAATCAACAATGACCTCTAACACAGCAAAAAATAAAAAGGCATTGGGCGTGTAACGTGACCCCAGTGCCTTTTTTCAATTAACGCGGCGGATACATTGACATTGTCGTCCCGCCGCCAAATGGATATTCGTACTCGATTTCCTCATCAAAGGTAATGTAGTCGACTGCTACCATCGGGATGAGATAACGGGTCCCTTTCTGCGGGTCGCTTAAAATGACGTGGTCCCTTCCAGCCGCTTCTATGATTCCCGTAAACTCTTTGGCATTCCATTGACTGTTGCCTTCAAAGGTGGTAAATACATGCACGAGCTTCCCTTTGTTCAACCGCAAAATGTTTTCGATGTATGACTGCTCAAGTGGCAGCATGCCTGGAACTTGCCCCGCACCGTTTGCCGGCGGTCTTGGCACTGCTCCAGCACCGGCAGGCGGGTATTGAGGGTATCCTGGCTGCCCAGGTACAAAACCCTGCCCCCCCGTTATCGGCTGTGCTCCCTGCTGCCCTGTTGCCCCGGTGTAGGGCTGGAAGCCTTGTGGATTGTAATATTGGCTCATCTTTTTCCCTCCTAAAAATGAATAAACGAATGGCCCAACATTTTATCGATACTCCCAAAACCCCAAATTGGTTCCATTGGGGGAAGGAAAAAACCCCTTCTCATTGGATAAGATTCCTTTGAGACTCGCTGTTTTATAGTATGAAGGAAAATGAGGATATATGACTGCTGGATTAAGAGGGAAACAAAAAAGCCCCCGGCATCAGCCAGGAACTTTCCCGTTACACATGAAGGAAGCTGGGGATTTTTTCTTCTTCTAAAATATTGCCGACAAAAAATGCCCCAAATTCGCCGTAGCGGGCGCTGACTTCATCAAAGCGCATTTCATAGACTAATTTTTTAAATTGCAGGACTTCGTCGGCAAATAGGGTGACGCCCCATTCATAATCGTCAAAACCGACGGAACCGGTAATAATCTGCTTCACTTTTCCAGCATATGTCCGGCCAATCATTCCGTGGCTGCGCATCAAATTGCGGCGCTCCTCCATCGGCAGCATGTACCAGTTATCATTGCCCTGGCGGCGCTTATCCATTGGATAAAAGCAGACATGCTTTGATTTTGGAAGTGTCGGATACAGACGACCGCGTACATAAGGATTTTGGTAGGGATCCTCATTGGCATCGGAAGGCAAATAGTTGCTCAGCTCCACCACCGATACATAGGAATGAGCCGGAACAGTGAATTCCGCTAATTTGCTTTTATTAAACTCGGTTTCAATTTCATTCAGCTCTTCCATTGTCGGACGGAGAATCATCATCATAAAATCAGCCTTTTGGCCGACAATCGTATACAGTGCATGGCTGCCTTCATTCAGTTCCTGGGCTTGATTCCATTTTTCCACCAGCCCTAAAAACTCATGAATCGCCGCCTGACGCTCATCGCTAGAGAGCATTTTCCAGGTAGTCCAATCAATGGTCCGGAAATCATGGAGGCAATACCAGCCATCAAGCGTTTGTGCTGCTTCACTCATTATAATCACTCCAATCTAATTATTAATCTTATTAACACTCATACTATAACATAGTTTGACCAAGAGATGCCTTAATAACACTCCGTTGGATATTTTTATGCAAAAAAGCAAATACTAAACAAGAGAGTGTAATTTTTAGAAAACAAAATTTTTTTGTGAAAACGCTGCCTGTAAGGTGCGAGGCTTGAAATTTAATCTTGGTAAAGTATGCTATTTATAGTCAGCTTTGTAAGGGAGGATTTTGTTGTGAGTGATTTATTTGAAGGATTGAAGCAAAAAATTTCCGGGCATGATTTAAAAATTGTTTTTCCGGAGGGATTAGACGAGCGGATTGTCAAAGCTGCTGGGCGCCTGGCAGAGGAAAAATTAATGACGCCGATTTTGATCGGCAATATTGAGCAGGTGCAGGCAAAGGCACAGGAGGCTGGCGTTTCCTTAGATTCCGCAGAAATTTATGATCCGGCTGACTATGCAGGAATGGACGAACTTGTTGCCGCGTTTGTGGAACGCCGGAAGGGCAAGGCAACAGAAGAGGATGCCCGCAAAATTTTACTTGATGAAAACTATTTTGGGACGATGCTTGTTTATACAAATAAAGCTAACGGGCTTGTCAGCGGTGCCGCGCATTCAACAGCAGACACCGTAAGACCGGCACTTCAAATCATTAAAACGAAGGAAGGCGTCAAGAAAACGTCGGGCGTATTCATTATGGTGCGCGGCGAGGAAAAATATGTGTTTGCCGACTGCGCAATTAATATTGCGCCGGACAGCATGGATCTCGCGGAAATTGCGCTTGAAAGCGCGAAGACAGCTGAGATGTTTAATATCGAGCCGCGCGTTGCGATGCTGAGTTTTTCAACGAAGGGCTCGGCTAAGTCTCCGGAGACGGAGAAGGTGGCGGAAGCAGTGGCGGAGGCCAAACGACGCAATCCATCACTTGTACTGGATGGAGAGTTCCAGTTTGATGCCGCATTTGTGCCTTCTGTGGCAAAAAGCAAGGCGCCTGATTCGCCGATTCAAGGGGATGCCAGCGTGTTCATCTTCCCTAGTTTGGAAGCAGGGAACATCGGCTACAAAATTGCTCAGCGTTTAGGCGGATTTGAAGCTGTCGGCCCGATTTTGCAGGGCTTAAATCGTCCAGTAAACGACCTGTCCCGCGGCTGTAATGAAGAAGATGTCTATAAGCTTGCCATTATTACGGCGGCGCAGGGATTATAATTTTATGAGGGCCTGTCCTGTGAAAGGACGGGCTCTTTTATTTTGTGGTATGCTCTTTTTAAGAGTGTTAGTTTAAAAAAGTCGGGCTTAGAAAATATAATTTCTTCAGAAGGAGTTTTAATATGGAAGAGTTGCTGCAGCAGCGGGAGTGGCGGATTATCGACCAATCTGCTCTTGGCCCTCATTTTCAGGCGGTCCAGTCATTTGGTTTCGATGACACTCTTTGCGCCTCAGTCGGGGCGGGCGAGTCACCGGCCACCGCAAGAACATGGGTACATCACAATACGATTGTCTTGGGAATTCAGGATACGAAGCTGCCTTTTTTATCGGAAGGGGTCACATATCTTAAAGGGGCGGGATATCAATCAATGGTCCGTAATTCAGGCGGTTTAGCAGTGGTGCTTGATGAAGGTGTCCTCAACATCACGTTAATTTTTCCAGAAGCGGAAAAAGGCATCGATATCAATCGCGGCTATGATGCCATGTGGTTATTGGTTAGACGGATGTTTGCTGATTTTCCTGCTGCCATAGAGGCAAGGGAAATTACCGGCTCCTACTGTCCCGGAAGCTATGACCTGAGCATTGGCGGAAAAAAATTTGCCGGCATTTCGCAGCGGCGTCTTAAAAGAGGCGCAGCAGTCCAGATTTATCTTTGTGTTAACGGCAGAGGCAGCAGACGGGCGGAGCTCATCCGGGAGTTCTACAGCAGGGCCAGGCAAGGGGAACAAACGAAATTCGCTTACCCAGAAATCGTTCCGGAGGTTATGGCGTCCTTGTCAGAGCTATTGGGAAGGGAATTCACGATCGCTGATGTTATGTTCCGCCTCCTGCAGCAATTAAAGAGGAGCAGCGGATTTTTGTCTGCGGGGCAATTAAATGAATTTGAGCTGGCGCTTTTGCCCGGCTATATTCAAAGAATATCAGACCGCAATCGGATTTTTGCGGACATGTAAAAAACCGTAAACCCATATTAAGGATTTACAGCCTTTTTAATGAGATGCTGCTGATCTCTTCTCCCTCTAGCTCTATCTATGGTCTTATTCCAGCGCCTAACCCCTCAGTGTCAGATAACCTTCGGCTAAAAAGTTAAAGTGCGGATGTTTTTGCCGAAGAACATGTGCCTGTCGGGGTTGAACAAGGCGCTTTTAGCTTTTCTATTTACTCTGCTACTTTTTCCAGATTTCCGTTGCGGTCCATTTTGAATTTAGTAGTCGGTCTTTCTTCTTCTTCAAATAATACAAGCTTGCGGGCCCGGTTCATGATCTTCATTAAGGTCTCGTAATCTTCCTGCATCGTTTCGGAATTTTCCTCAAGGTTCTCCACCTTTGCACTCAATGCCTCATTTTGCTTCCTTAACTCAGCCATTTCCCTCTTCAATCTTTCATTCTCACTTTTTAATGCCTCATTTTGCAGATTGGAATGATTAAAGTTTTGCAAGAAGGCAATAACCGCATCCATGTTGAGCCCTGTGGCCTTCGGTCTGTAAACCTGTGCTTCCGCAGGCTTCACATACGTTTCAGCAGCCACTTCTGCTGTCAAATCAGGCATTGCAGCCTCCGCCATTTCTGCTGTCAAATCAGGTATTAAATCTTCCGCCATTTCGGAGTCCATATCCGGCATTGCAGCTGGCAGCGGCATGATCTCCAAATCTTCGGAAACCGTAACCGGAGGATTGTAAAGCAACTTTTTCTTCCCGCCTTGATCCTTTCCTAGTACTCTTTGACGCTGCTTCCGCTGTTTTTTGGCTAATTGTAAGGCTTTTTCATAGCGGTGGCGTACGACAGCGTTCCACCTGAAGCCGCAGGCGGCAGAGGTCCGGTTTAGTTTATCGCCTACCTCTTCAAAGGCGTTTAGCTGGGTGCTGCCTTCGCGGACATGCCGAAGCACAGTTTCAGCCAAAAGCAGATCATTCTCATCTGTCCACGCATCTTGACGCACTTTCATGTCTTTCAACTCCCTAAATATTTTTCAAAATTATGCGGTCTGGTCGAATTCCAGCCGAGTTTTTAAAATTTCTAGTCTTAGCATGGACAAGTTTTCCAGTGTTTATACCAAATTGGTTAAAAGGATAATAGAGTTTTTCACAAGTTTAATTGCTAAAGTTTGCATGCTTGCATTAGGGCCAAAAGACAGGTAAAATACCTAAGGAGTTTAATTAAGTGACCTTGATGGATAACATATAGATAGTATTTATTTTTTTGAACCGTAGAAAGGGTTGTAAAAAATGTCAAATGAATTTCGTGTTTGTGATGACTGCCAGGCCGTGAATTTAAAGACATTGATTCCCCGTTTGAAGGAATTGGACCCCGATGCCGAAGTCAAAATCGGCTGCCAGTCCTATTGCGGACCAGGCAGGAAAAAGACCTTCGCCTTCGTGAATAACCGCCCGGTTGCGGCTTTGACGGAAGAGGAATTAATGGAGAAAATTGATAAAAAGATAAAATAATCACCTTTTGACTTTTTGAGCGGAAGGTGTTTTTTTTTCGCACCGATGTCGAAAAATCCTGCTGAAAATTGCTGAAATTAGGGGGATATTTGGGATATAATAGAAGAAAGTTTAGGGTGGAGGGAAGCCGATGGCCTATTCGACGGAAAAACTGACTGAAGAAAAAGTATTTAAAGATCCCGTACATCGCTACGTTCATGTACGTGACCGTGCGATATGGGAATTAATCGGAACGAAGGAGTTTCAGCGGCTGCGCAGGATCAAGCAGCTCGGAACGACGTTTTTGACCTTTCACGGTGCGGAACACAGCCGCTTCAACCATTCTCTCGGCGTTTATGAAATTGTCCGCCGTATTATCGATGATGTGTTTGCCGGCAGGCCGGAGTGGAATGATGAGGACCGCCTCCTCACGCTTTGTGCTGCGCTGCTTCACGACCTCGGACACGGCCCGTTTTCCCATTCCTTTGAAAAAGTGTTCGATTTTGATCATGAAGAATTTACCAGGGCTATTATTTTAGGCAATACGGAAGTGAATGCCGTCCTTTCGAAGGTCAGACCTGATTTTCCGGAAAAAGTTGCCGAAGTCATTGAGAAAACCTCGGGGAAAAAGCTCGTTGTCAGCCTGATATCCAGTCAAATTGATGCCGACCGGATGGACTATTTGCAGAGGGATGCTTATTTTACCGGCGTCAGCTACGGACAATTTGATATGGAACGAATCCTCCGCGTCATGCGGCCGCGCGAAGACCAGGTTGTCATTAAAAAGAGCGGCATGCACGCGGTTGAGGATTATATTATGAGCCGTTATCAGATGTACTGGCAGGTCTACTTCCATCCCGTTTCCCGGAGCGCCGAAGTGCTTTTGACAAAAATTCTCCACCGGGCAAAGCAATTGTTTGAAGAAAACTATACCTTTAAATATGAGCCGATACATTTTACATCGCTTTTTCTTGAAAAAGTAACGTTAGAAGACTATTTAAAATTAGATGAAGCGGTGATTTTATATTATTTTCAAATCTGGCAGGAGGAGTCCGACCCGATTTTGAGCGATTTGTGCCGCCGGTTTGTCAATCGGAATTTGTTTAAGTTTGCCGAATTTGATCCGGCCAAAGAATATAAAAAGCTTGCAGAATTGACTGCGCTTTTTACCAAAGCCGGGATGGATCCGGAATATTATTTGGTTGTCGATTCCTCCTCGGATCTGCCGTATGATTTTTACCGGCCGGGAGAGGAAGAGGAGCGCCTGCCGATTCATTTGCTGATGCATAATGGGGAGCTGCGCGAGCTCTCCCGCGAGTCGGACATTGTCGATGCGATTTCCGGTAAAAGAAGAACAGACCACAAGCTGTATTACCCTGCAGACTTCCTGGCGGACGATTCCTCCAACAAGGAAATTAAGAAGAAAATTCGTGCGCTTTTAGAGATTGAATAGAGATCTGGTGCCTGACACCTTGGAGTAGGAGATGACAAATATTGTTGAAAGATCATGCGAAGCTGATGCAGGCGATTCTTGCTTCCGGTGAAATTACCGGGCGGAAGAAGCTGCAGAAGATGATATATATTGCGAAAAAAATTTCCTTCCCATTTCATGAGCGTTTTCAGTTTCATTTTTACGGCCCGTACTCGGAGGAGTTAACCCTGAGAGTCGAGGAACTGTGCAATATGGGCTTTTTGGACGAAGTGAAAGAAAAAAAGGGTGGGTACGTTCAATACCGTTACACGCTGACAGATACGGGGAAAGAGTTTCTAAGCCTGAACAATGTGGACATGCCTTATTTAGACGATTGCTTTGTGGATATGAACGGTCAGAATGCTAGATTCCTTGAGCTTGTTTCAACGATCTTATATTTTGATAATCTTCCAAAAGAAGAAGTTGCCAACAAAGTGTATACTTTAAAAAGCAGCCAGCGCTATACAGGGGAGGAAATTGACGAAGCTTACCGCTATATTGATTCCTTGAAAAGGAAAAGTCTCTAGGTTACCAGGAGCCGCTTGATGTTTGAAAAATCCCTGCAGTTTTTATTATGGGTTTTAGGATGATCTAATACCTATTCTTTCCAAAATTTGTTATGATTTGGATGGAGATAATAATAATGTTTGGGGGCCATGCCATGACCGGAACCATCGCAGTCATTTTGATATTTGGAATACCGATTATCGCCATTTTAACAAGCCATTTTCAAAAGCAGGCCAGCATTAAAGCGAATATGCTGAAGGACCAATTAGAGCTGGAGAAGCTGAAGCACGAAAACTACCTGATTGAAACAGAAAAAATGAAGCTTGAGCTCCAAAAACTGAAAATCGAAACAAAAGACGAAACGAAATTTATGTGAAAACAAAGAGTGTGAAACCTAATATGTTTCACACTCTTTTAACATTCTTTATTTGTCGCTGGCGCGGACGCCGGCTACGGCGTAGTGGTTTTTGCTCATTTCTTCGATGAAGACAGTGATGTTTTCTTTAGGCGCTCCGGTTGTTTCGCTGACGGCGTCTGTCACCTTTTCGACTAAAGCCCGCTTTTGGTCGTCGGTGCGGCCTTCAAGCATTTTGACTGTAACGTATGGCATGATGAGTCCTCCTTTTTAACATAACTGTTAGTAGTGTTCCACAAATTAGGAAAAAGTGCAATCATAACAGGCACATTTGATTTTCTATTTCAAAGCGGTTTCATGTATACTTATAGGAAAATAGAAATAGCACGGTGGTGCATCTGTTTACCGAGGAGTTGAAACGCTTTTGAACAATTTTCTTGCCTACGACCTTAAGCTAATCCCCTATGTCGCGATTACGCTAGCCTTTGCCTTTACATTTCACGAATTTGCCCATGCTTTTGTCGCCTATAAATTCGGGGATATGACAGCGAAAAAGCAGGGGCGCTTGACCTTAAACCCGCTGTCGCATCTGGATCCGATTGGAACGATCCTAATCTTTATTGCCGGTTTTGGCTGGGCAAAGCCTGTTCCGGTCAACCGTTTTTTCTTTAAAAACCCAAGGCTTGCCGGCGTTCTTGTATCGATCGCCGGGCCGATTTCCAATCTGATCCTGGCATCGCTTGGATTTATCGCCGTGTTCGTGCTGGACCGGTTTGGACTGATGGCATCTGATGCGTTGAATAATTTTTTCTGGGTTTTTATCAATTTAAATATCATCTTGTTTATTTTCAATCTGCTGCCGTTTCCGCCGCTTGACGGCTATCGGATTATCGAGGATTTGGCTCCAAATGATGTGCGTGCTAAAATGACACAATACGAACAGTACGGCGCCTTCATCTTCCTGGTGCTCGTGATTACGCCACTTGATAACTACACCATTCAGCCGATTTTTAATACAGTCCTCCCTTGGGTAAGGGATGGGCTGGGTAATTTCTTTCATTTGTTTTTTTGAGGAGGTTTTCAGCAGCTATGGATGAAAAAAAGAAAAAACTTGGATTTAATATTATTAAAAGCGATCCGACTGACGGACACAAGGGCTTTGGCAAGGGTGCTTTGAGTCTTGATAATGTCTCGCCGGTTATTATCGATATTGAGGCGGGAGAAGCGGAAATTGATGTCGGGGCGATGCATGCCCGCAGTGCGGTCGAAAAGGGTATTAAATTTTTGCCAAACCAGGATGAGGTGCCAAACGGCAAGCCTTACTGGCTCGTGTGGGTCACGATTGACCGCAGGGAGGATGGTCCTTACTATGCGGGGGTAACGGCCTGCTATATGACTGTGGACCGGGAAATCCGCCGCGGCTATAAATCGCTTCCCGAGCATGTGAACCGGATGGATAAGTCACTGAAGCGTTATATTATCGTGGACCATATGGACAGCAAATCAAAAACAGTGCTGGCGGCATTTTTAAAAGGACATAATGAAGTATTGTGGAATAATGCTTCTGATGAACTGAAAAAAGGCTTGGCAGCAGACTAAAATTTTTCTAAAAAAATAATGAATGTAATCTCTTGTGGTTTTTAAAAAAAATAGTTAGTATATAAACAGTGTGAAAACACTGTAAAACCAGGACGAGAAAAGCTCCAGGGGCAAGACCCCTGGAGCTTTTCTGTTTAACTCCATGGCACAATTCGTTTATACCATGGCTCTTTATGTTTGTGCTTCTTCTTTGCAGCCTTGGAATCGGAATTTTTCACATGCTCGTTACAATATTCCACCGGCTCGGTTCCCTTAACAAAGTAGGTGAAGCGGCGCACCGGGCAGTCCTTTGTCGCCAGCATGCCGTTTGCCGGGTTGACATAAACCCCGATCACGCCCTCTTTAGGCGCTTTAAAGGCCTTTACCGGTTTTCCGTGTAGGGCTTCCTCCATAAAGTTCGCCCAAATATTTTTCGCGTAAGATTTTTCCGCGGTCAATTCAATTGGTTTGCCGGCATCATAGCCTGCCCATACTGCGGTGACGAGCTGCGGGGAGTAGCCGATCATCCAGCTGTCCGTTTCCGTCGAGCCCGATTTCCCAGCATATGGCCGGGTCAAATCCTTCGCGATGGTGCTGCCCGTTACTCTGGCATACCCGTTTAGCTTCGTGTCAAACACGCCGGTCAGCATCTGCGTCATGACATACGCTTTTGCCGCATTTAATATTTTTCCTTTTTCCCGATTATGTTCATAAATGACATTGCCATTGTAGTCTTCAACTCTGGTAATCAGAATTGGATGCACTTTTTGTCCACCGTTGGCAAACAGGCTGTAGGCATTTGCCATTTCAATCACCCGTACGCCGGATGTTCCTAAAGCAAGCGACGGAACCTGATTCATTTTCGTCGAAATCCCGAATTTCCTGGCTGTCTCGATTAACGTCTCTTCTCCTAAAAATAAATGCGTCTTAACGGCATAGATATTGTCGGAAACGGCGAGGGCTTGGGCAAGAGTAATTTCGCCGCCGGCATACTTGTCGTTGAAGTTATGCGGCGTGTATTCCGCCCGGCCGTCATCAAATTCGAATGAGGTATACTCGCTCCTCATCGTCGAGGAGGGAGTAAAACCATGTTCAAGCGCCGCGTAGTATAACAGCGGTTTAATCGTCGAGCCCGGCTGCCTGATGGCCTGCACCGCCCGGTTAAACGGGCTTTTTTCATAGTCCCTGCCGCCGACCATGGCTTTGACATAGCCGGTTTTAGGATCCATCGCGACAAGAGCGGCCTGGATTTCCGATGAGCTGGCGATAAATTTGTTGATTTGGATTTCCGCTTCCTTCTGCTGTTTCAAGTTCAGTGTGGTAAAGACCTTTAAACCGCCGAGGGCAATTGTGCGGTCATCCAAATGCAATTGATTTTTTAAGGCATTTTTTACTGCGTCCTGAAAATAAGGTGCCGCCTTACCCTTTTGTGCTATATGCTCGCCCGTAATATGGAGCGGGGCGAGTGCAGTCTTATGGGCCTCCGCATTTGTGATATAGTTATTTTTTACCATGCTTTGTAAAATAATCGCCTGGCGGGCCCTTGCATTTTTCATCGAGCGGATGGGCGAAAAGAGGCCGGGCCCCTTGGGGATTCCCGCCAGCATACTAGCTTCTGCAAGCGTGAGGTCCTTGGCTTTTTTTCCAAAATAATATTGGCTCGCCGCTTCGACACCGTAAGCTCCGTCCCCGTAATAGATTGTATTTAAATAACCTTCAAGAATATCTTCTTTAGAATAATTCATCTCAAGACGGATGGTGTAAAACGCCTCATGCAGCTTCCGTTTCCATGTTTTATCATGTTCGAGAAAAAGATTCCTGGCGTATTGCTGGGTGATGGTGCTCGCCCCCTGGACTTTGGCAAATGCCTGAATATCGGCGATAACGGCGCCGGCAATCCGTTTATAATCAAAACCGTGATGATGGTAAAAATTTTTATCCTCAACCGAGATGCTGGCGTTAACGAGGTCAGGTGAAATATCCTTCAATCTTACCCAATACCGCTTCTGCCCGTTGTTGCTTTCGCCGATTAAGGTGCCGTTGTCGGCAAAAAAAAGCGTTGACTGCGGCACAGCGAGCGGAGGCGGGCCTAATATTTTTGCATAGGCAAGGATGCCGAGGAAAAGAATAAGCATGCAAATCATGCCTATCAAACTGATGATAATGAATGCACGTAAATATTTAATCGTTTTCCGAAACCCGTGATCAGTCATGATTTCCATTATGCCCACCCCATTCTTTTAAAAAATCTCGATAGTAATAGTATTGAAAAAATAGAGTTGTTTTAAACATTTTTGAGAAAAATTAAATGATTTCCTCACATTTTGCTAGACTTTTTCCCGCGTTTGTAATTCAATAATAGATTGGGTAACCTAATTAAAAAGCGATTACTTTGTAATCAAATGGATGCATAAAAATAAGATAATTTGAAAGGAAGATGAACATGGCTGGACTTTGGTTTACGGAAAAGCAAACTGAGAATTTTGGAATTACGATGAAAGTGAATAAAACCTTACATACAGAGCAAACAGACTTTCAAATGCTGGAAATGGTGGAAACTGCTGAGTGGGGAAATATGCTGCTGTTAGACGGCATGGTAATGACTTCGGTGAAAGACGAATTTGTTTACCACGAAATGGTGGCGCATGTTCCGTTATTCACCCACCCAAATCCGGAGAATGTGCTTGTTGTCGGCGGCGGCGACGGCGGTGTGATCCGCGAAGTATTGAAGCACCCAAGCGTGAAGAAAGCGACGCTGGTTGATATTGACGGCAAAGTGATTGAGTATTCGAAGAAATTCCTTCCGGAGATTGCCGGCTGGCTGGATGACGCTCGTGTTGATGTGCGAGTGGACGATGGCTTTATGCATATTGCCAACAGTGAAAATGAATATGATGTCATCATGGTGGACTCAACAGAGCCTGTTGGCCCTGCGGTAAATCTTTTTACAAAAGGATTCTATTCCGGGATTTCCAAGGCCTTGAAAGAAGACGGAATTTTTGTGGCACAATCCGACAATCCATGGTTTAAAGCCGATTTAATTCGCGACGTGCAGCGGGATGTCCGCGAGATTTTCCCAATTACCAGCTTGTATGTAGCGAATATCCCAACGTACCCAAGCGGCCTTTGGGCATTTACGATCGGTTCGAAAAAATATGATCCACTTGCTGTAAGCGACGACCGTTTCCATGAAATTGAAACAAAATACTATACAAAAGAACTTCATAAAGCCGCATTCGTTCTGCCGAAGTTTGTTGGCGATTTGTTGAAGTAGGACTACGGTTTAGGCTGGTCTACGTAACGATAACCGTGTCGGAGCTGGTGAAGCGGTCACGTAGAAGGGGTTTACGTGATCGTTTCATTGAAAAACCTGAAGAAAAGTAACGAGGACATACAAAAATAGTAGTAATAGAAGGTGAGGGATTTCTTGATGCGTTTTGATGAGGCATATTCAGGGAATGTGTTTATTAAGAGTCATCCGAGTTTTGAAGAGAGTCAGGTTGTTTTGTACGGGATGCCGATGGATTGGACAGTAAGCTACCGCCCGGGATCGCGCTTTGGTCCGGCCCGCATCCGTGAAGTGTCAATCGGCCTTGAGGAATACAGCGCATATCTCGACCGCGAGTTAGAAGAGGTAAAATATTTTGATGCCGGCGATATCCCGCTGCCGTTTGGGAATGCCCAGCGCAGCCTTGATATGATCGAGGAATTTGTCACGCAAATTTTAGCGGCAGAAAAGTTCCCATTTGGCATGGGCGGAGAGCATCTTGTATCCTGGCCTGTGATGAGGGCTGTTTATAAAAAATACCCGGATTTAGCGATTATCCATATGGACGCCCATACTGACCTTCGTGAGCAGTATGAGGGTGAGCCGTTGTCCCACTCCACCCCAATCCGCAAGATTGCTGAATTGATTGGACCGAAAAATGTCTATTCATTTGGAATTCGTTCCGGAATGAAAGAAGAATTTCAATGGGCAAAAGAAAATGGCATGCATATTTCAAAATTTGAGGTGCTCGAGCCTTTAAAAGAAATCCTGCCTCAGCTAGCAGGGCGTCCGGTTTATGTGACGATTGACATCGATGTTCTCGACCCTGCCCATGCACCTGGAACCGGCACCGTTGATTGCGGGGGCATCACCTCAAAAGAGCTGCTCGCTTCGATTCATGAAATTGCCCGCTCTGAGGTGAAAGTAGTTGGCTGCGACCTCGTTGAAGTAGCGCCAATCTATGACCCGTCCGAACAAACGGCCAACACTGCAAGCAAACTAATCCGTGAAATGCTTCTTGGCTGGGTAAAATAGCATTTGCATTATGTGAAAAATTCACATGGTGCCTGACACCAAATTGGTGCCTGTCCCCTTGGGGCGGGCATCTTTTGATTTGCTTCAAAACAATGTTTATAATAGGAAAAGTATGCTTAAATACAGTAAAGTCAATGATATAGACATGAACGATTTGATTGAAAGCCCCGCTCATTGCCCGAAAAGCGAAAAAAAGCATGCGACCGGTAAATGAGGGCCCTGCTCATTGCCCGAAAAGCGAAAAAAAGCATGCAAACGGTAAATGAGGGCCCTGCTCATTGCCCGAAAAGCGAAAAAAAGCATGCAAACGGTAAATGAAAGCCCTGCTCATTGCCCAAAAAGCGAAAAAAAGTATGCAAACGGTAAATGAAAGCCCTGCTCATTGCCCGAAAAGCGAAAAAAAGCATG
>CAYNUT010000030.1:0-31567 GCA_964400595.1 uncultured Neobacillus sp.
GTACTCCCGCAGGAGTCTCGCGCCTTCCGCTCCAATCAACAGGCTAGTTAATAGAGACAATCAATTTATAAAAATCGGGATTTTAAATTAAGACAAAATAAAAAATTGCCGAGAAAAATACCCTTTCCCGACAATCTGAGGTATCCATTAACTTGGATACCTTTTATTATTTTAAGATTAATTAACCGGGGACAGGGATACTTCTTTGTAAGTTACATGAAGCTCATCTAGATACTCATTGATTGAAAGGTGTGTTTCTGTTTCTTCAAAAAACCATACATCGTTACCCTCGATAAAAAATGTGATTCCATTTACTTCTTTTGAATATCCTGCGTTTGCTGGTGTTTCAGCAGAAAAAGCAAGGCTGTATCCCTTATTCTGAGCACCGAATCCCGCATATTGCGGAAACATCCGGATCCAAATGGAATCGGTATATGCAAATTCTTTTTTAAACCAAAAGGCAGCTTTTTCATCGATTGAAATTAACATTGTTATACACCAACCTTTGCATAGTAAAAAGAATGATTACAATAGGGGGAATTCTGAAGGAAATTAAGCGGAATTACTCTTCATTTCCCTATATGCAAAGGGTATAACTTTTTGTTTGAATTGCATGTGATATTACTCACTCACTCCACCTATAATACGAGTATGTAATTAATTGTTCAATTTTATGTTTCGCTTCGTTCATATCTGTGAAAAAAGGCAACAATATTTTTATTAGAAGGCTTTAATAAGAATAATAAATAAATTTTTCATGAATGGAGGATTATATGGATAAAGATTTGACGAAGGATACTGAAATCCCAATGATTATTTCAAGCCTCTGCTGGAAAACGTATATCCAAAAAAGGTCAAAATAAAGCTGGTTGATCAGTGTAGATGCGGCAGGTATGTATGAAGGACATGGAAAATATTGATAAGTCTTAAACCATTTCATTTCCCTTTAATAGTACTGTTTTTGTAACATCTTCATGGGGAAAATGATGATAAAATAAATTGCATGAAAGGGGATTTGAATATGGAACAAGAATTTAAACGGCTGACTGAAACCGTTATTAATATAAAAAGTCTGATTCAAACATATAATGAAACATTGAAAAATATTGAAAACCGGCTTTCTAGATTAGAAAAAATGGATAGTATTGAACACAGAGTAGCAGTCAACCAAATTGATCTGTCTGATATTAAAGAATCACTGGGGCGCATTGAAGAAAGGCAGAACAGTGAAATTCAGCATGTCAACCGCCGCCTTGATTCACATTTGGTGAAACTTGCAAGAGCAGAAGAAGAAATTATCATGATAAAATCAAGATAATTTACCAGTATAACAAGGACCAAGCTCAACAAAACTTGGTCCTTTTGTTTTATAAAAAAATGGAATCGGTTACAATTTACTAAAAATTGCTTTTACGCCTTGGTAAAGCAGTACAAATGAAAATATTAGAATAGCAAGTGCTCCTACAATATGAAAAAATGATGACAAGCCTGCTAAAAAAGATATAGTTGGCATTTTTATTAATGCAAAGCCAGCTAAAATACAGGCTAAAAATAGTGCTGCTGAATGATTCATAATTCATCCCTCCTTATGAGCAGGATATGCTTTACATCAGCTAGCTGTTTAGTCAAATGTACTGGGTAATTAAATTTCAGCCATAAAAAAACAGACCGGCCATGAACTGCACCCCTTATTGAAAGAATGTGTCTAACAATTGGGGTGCAGTTCATCCAAGGTCTGTTTTTTATGGGGATTTAGGATAAAACTTCCGATTTTGTGATGGCAATTTGCGGGATGTTTGCTTCTCCTTCATGTCCCTTTTTTTTCACTTCAATATATTTTATATGAAGCTCTTCCATATCAAGAATTTTAAAGCTGAAGGAATCATGGAGAATGATGTCGCCTTCTTTTGCTTCATAGTTTTCGGTTAAAATCCAGCCGCCAATTGTATCAATATCTTCATCATCAATATCGATGCCCAATAAATCATTGACTTCGCTGACTAAAACCTTTGAATCTATAATATAATGATTTTCTTTCACTTTACGGACCATTGGAACTTCATCCATATCAAATTCATCGCGTATCTCTCCGACAATTTCCTCGAGAATATCTTCAACGGTCACCAGTCCTGAAGTGCCGCCATATTCATCTATGAGGATTGCCATATGCATTCGTTCTTTTTGCATTTTTACAAGCAAATCATGGATTGGAATCGTTTCTATTACTCTAATAATAGGCCGGGTATAAGTGTCCAGGGTCTGCTGGGAAAGTTTTTCATTCCCAATTAAATCCGTCATAATTTCCTTAATATTGATAAGACCGATAATATGGTCTTTATCACCATCAATAATAGGATATCTTGTGAATTTTTCTTCACGAATCACCTTTAGAAAGGTTTCCAATGTATCATCCTTTGACAATGAAACAATTTCAGTTCTTGGAACCATAATTTCTTTGGCAATCCGGTTATCGAATTCAAAAATTTTATTTACATACTTAAACTCTGATTGGTTAATTTCACCACTTTTATAGCTTTCAGACAGGATAATTCGAAGTTCTTCTTCTGTATGGGCAATTTCATTCTCAGAGACTGGTTTTAGACCAAAAATGCTGGAAACAATCCGCGCCGATCCATTAAGCACCCAAATAAAAGGGTACATGACCTTATAAAAGAGGATGAGCGGGCGGGATACGTTCAATGTAATCCATTCAGCCTTTTGAATTGCCAAGGTTTTTGGTGCAAGCTCTCCAACGACCACATGTAAGAAAGTAATAGTCGCAAAGGCAATCGCAACTGATAATATTTGCGTTGCACTCTCGGGAATGTCCAGTGACAGGAAAACAGGTCCAAGCAAATGCTCAATGGTTGATTCCCCAATCCAACCAAGACCAAGAGCCGTGATGGTGATGCCAAGCTGACAGGCAGAAAGATATTCATCCAGATTGGAAATGACTCTTTTCGCTGTGACAGCCTTCGAATTTCCTTCCTCTATTAACTGATCAATTCTTGAACTTCTGATTTTGACAATGGCAAATTCTGAAGTAACAAAAAACGCAGTTAATGCAATTAAAATGGCTATTAAAACCAAGTTAAATATGTCCAAATAAGTTCCCTTAGCTCGTGTTTAGACGAGTAAAGGAGTCACCTCCTAGTTTTATACAAAAGTTAATTAGAAACCCTCAAAAGGGATTTCATTAAAACTGATCGAAGCAGACTTAAGTTACTGGTCAGCTTTTCTTTTTGCTGTTCATCCAAATTCTCAAGGATCGGTATCAGGTCAAACAGATCACTATGCAGCTGCTTCATCTGCTGTGTTACAGCACTGACATGTTTTTCGACTTCCGATGATTCAATATTCGTTGCTTTTTTCATTTCTAGCTTTCTTCTAATCTCGTCTAAAGGTAAGTGCAGACTCTTGCATTCTTCGATAAATTTTAAATCATGTAATGACTCATCCGTATAAATGCGGTAATTAGATTTTGAACGTTCTGCCTTTAATAAGCCAATAGACGTATAATAGTCAATGGTTCGTTTCGATACTTGCGCCATATCCGCTATTTCACCAATTCGATAGACAGCCCCATCATACCACCTCAGCAATATATAAAATTAACAATAATTATATAAAAATTAAACCGTACAGTCAAACGTACTAGTTTTAGGATTCAAGATTATTTACATTTTATGAGAATATTGCCTTGAAAATGAATGAAAAGGGGGCAAATTTCAGGTAATGGATGATAACAGGAAAATTAAGCAGAGACAAATAAAAAAGTCCCCTTATTCAGGGGACGCAGCTATTTTTTTTACATCGATATATAGAATATGATGTCCTTCAATGTCATTTATTTGAAAAGCATATCCGTCACTTTCAAGGATATCGCCTTTTCGTACATCAAATTTTTGTGTTAAAAACCATCCGCCGATTGTATCGACATCCTCCTCTTCAAGGTTGAGACCAAGAAGGTCGTTTACCTCGCTGATCAGGACTTTCCCATCTAATATATAATGATGATCCCCTTTTTTCTGAATCAGCGGAAGTTCATCAAAATCAAATTCATCACGAATTTCCCCGACAATTTCTTCTAGAATATCCTCGACCGTGACAATTCCGGCAGTACCACCATATTCATCAGATAAAATGGCCATATGTGACCGGCTTTTTTGCAGCTTAACCAGCAGTTCTTGAATGGGGATGGTTTCAATGACATGAATCACCGGCTTAATATACTCCATAAGCGGGTGTTCACCGCTGCATTTTTGCTGGATGCAGTCCGTTAATACTTCCTTAATATTGACAATCCCTAAAATATTATCTTTATCACCGTCAATAACAGGGTACCGGGTATATTTTTCCTCTTTCACCGTTTCGATAATCTCGTCCATCAAGGCATCCTTTGAAAGGGAAATGACCTCTGTTCTTGGCACCATGATTTCCTTTGCAATCCGGTCATCAAATTCAAAAATATTATTCATATAGCTGTATTCTGACTGATTAATTTCTCCGCTTTCATAGCTTTGTGAAAGAATCAGCCGCAGTTCTTCCTCGGAAAGAGCAAGCTCCTGCTCAGATGCCGGCTTTATGCCAAATAGACCAGTAACAAACCGGGCCGACCGGTTCAGGATCCAAATAAAAGGATACATCAGTTTATAAAACCAGATCATAGGCTTGGCGAATAAAAGAATGACTTCTTCTGCTTTTTGAATCGCAAAGGTCTTTGGAGCCAATTCACCAATCACCACATTGAAAAAGGTGATGATGGCAAAGGCAAGGAAAAACGAAAGAACCTGTTTAACAGATAGGGGCATGTGGATCAAGGAAAAAATCGGCTCTAAAAGTGTGCGGACCGTTGATTCTCCCTTCCAGCCCAAGATTAGGGAAGTAACGGTAATCCCTACTTGTGTAGCAGATAAATATCCGTCTAAATTCGAAATCACTTTTTTAGCCGCATAAGCTTTTTTGTTACCTTCAGATAATAACTGATCAATTCTCGTTGTCCTCACCCTTACAATCGCAAATTCTGAAGCTACAAAAAATGCGGTAAAGGCAATTAAAATCGCAATAATAATTACATTCATCCAAATCATGGGTCGCCTTACAATCTTGTAAAGCCTGCCACCTCACTTACAACAAAACTTTTAATAATTATTATTTCAAAAAAAGATTCAATTAGCAAACATCATGAATAGAAAACAAAAAAACTGCCTGATAGGCAGCTAGAACTATTTTCAATATGAATCAATTATCTTACAGATGCACCACCGTGCCACTCACGGGCAAGCATACTGTAAATAATTATGTCATGGAATCGGCCGTTTAATTGTTCACCATCTCGTATTAATCCTTCAGTTACAAATTTTAATCGTTCAGGTATCGCCCGGCTTTTTATGTTATTAACTCCGCAGCGGATATCGATCCTGTTTAATCCCAATTCAAAAAAAGCGTAATTGATAAGGGCCTTAACAGCTCGTGTCATGATTCCATGACCTTCTGCATTTTTGGCAAGATAATAGCCAACGCTTGCTGTACTGTTGTACCAATCGATTTGATGAAGCCCAATTGAGCCGGCTAGTTCACCTTTATAAAGGATGCCAATATTTAAACTGCTGCCCTCGGCAAATTGGTTTAGCCAAACGGGAATAATGGTTTCAAATTGAAAAGGAGAATTCATGCTATCCACCCATGGCAGCCACTCACTTAAATGGGCACGATTCTCCTCAACAAGCTGAAAAAGTTTTGAAGCGTGATGCCTCTGAAACAATAGAAGCTCAATTTCATGATCAACCTTTAAAGTAAACATGGATTTAACTCCCGGTAAAAAATTTTTTCTACATTATATGCATAAAAAGCTTTGGCGGAAGTTTTATAAAAAAATTCCCTGCATGAATTCATGAGGGATTAATTTGAGTTGATATGTATGTTATTGTCTTCAGAAGATGCCGATTCAAGCGGCAGACAAATAGAAAATGTGGTCAAGTCAAGAGATGAATGACAAGATAATTCACCCTTATGTTTTTCAATTATTTCCGTACATACAAAAAGGCCCAAGCCTGTTCCGAGTTTTTTCGTCGTGAAAAAAGGTTCAAAAATGGTTTTTCGCAGTTCATTGGGTATGATCGGTCCATTATTGGAAATATCAATTTTTATATGATTATTTTCTAGACGGCTGGTAATCAAAATAGTTGGATTTTTATGCTGGTGATGATTTAAGACGTCAATCGCATTAAAAATAATATTTATAATCACTTGTCTTATTTCATCGGCGTAGCCGTAAAGTAAAGTATCCTTGCATAAATTCTTTTTTATTTTTACCTTTCCGTCTAATATACTTGGATATAAAAAGTTTAAGACTTCGTTAATGAGCTTGTTTATTTCGAAAAGCTCCTTTTCTTTTCCGATTAATTCTTTCTTCGATAATAGTAAAAACTGTGATATTCGAAAGTTGAGCTGCTCCAGTTCACTTGAGATGATGTTCAAATATTTCATATTTGGAAAATCAGCTTTAAGTAGTTGTATAAATCCTTGAACAGAGGTCAGGGGATTTCTAAATTCATGGATGAAGCTGGATGTCATTTGGCCAAGCAATGTCAGCCTGTCCTGATGAGTAGAATCAATGAACATATTCTTTTCTTCAATAATTTTATTTTTGCCTTCGGTATAATAAGAAACAGCGAAGTAAAGAAACTTGTCAAAACAGAAATTTATTTTATTGATTGATTTCTGCAGTTCCGCCCAAGTTATTCCTGATTCACCTAAATAGCTGTATAATATAGAACGGCCAAGGTTGACATTATACACAAAATCGCCAATATTTATGTCAGCAATTACTCTTTCCTCGGAAACTTCAATAGCGAGTTTTTTCATTGTATTTAAGACTTCGATTTCCGTCATATTATACATATCCATAATTAATTTAAATAAGGCTCGCCCATTTTCCAGTATTTTTTCTTTAAAGGGATCTTCTTTAGAAATAACTATAACATTGGCCCAGTCCTGTAATATTCTCTCTTTGTTTTTCGCAAAATAAGCGATTAAGTCCGTTTGTTCCACTGTAGACATCTTGTTTCCCCCTGTGAAAACTAATTATTAACAAATTCGCTAAAAATAACAAAAATCCTTTTTAAAGGATAATGATAAATTACTTGTCAGATTTTAGGCTTTTAACTAGTCTTTTAATTTGCGCTCCCCGGCACGCCCGCGGAAAGCGAAGCACCTGGAGCGGAATCAACAGGCCAGTTAGCAGAGAACAATCAATTTATAAAAATCGGATATTTTAGATTAAGACAAAAAAATGCCGAGAAAAATACCCTTTTTCGACAATCTGATGAAAAGCCAAGGCTTTTCGTCTTTTTTTTTCGGAGTTTTGTCAAAAATTTAGTGTACCGATTTCGGAAAATAGTGTTAAAATGACAATATATAAAGAGAATCATTCTCAATTAGCGTAGAATGGGTGATAATACTATGTTTAGTTTGATAAAAGCCGGTGGTAAAGGGAAAATTAAAGACATATCACATGTTGGTCACCTTGTTCAAAGACGTCTGCTTGATTTTGGTATTACAGAAGGGTCGGAAATCTGCGTTAAATGTGTCATGCCGTTCGGGGGTCCAATTATGATTGAGTCATGCGGACAATGTATTGGTATCCGCCGGAGAGAAGCAGCTCAAATTGAAGTGGAGAGAATTTAATGGAAATCGCTCTAATTGGTAATCCAAATACTGGGAAAACTTCATTGTTTAATAATCTAACAGGTTCCTATGAGTATGTCGGCAACTGGAGCGGTGTTACTGTCGAAAAGAAAGTCGGGGTTTTCAAGAATAATATTGGAAGATTAATAGATTTGCCCGGCGTATATACGCTTAATCCATTATCGAAGGATGAAGGTGTTGTTACATCTTTCTTTTTAAATGAATCGGCAGACCGGCTTCTGAATATTCTAGATGCCTCTCAATTGGAACGAAATCTGCATTTAACGATGCAATTGCTGGAGTATGAGAAGCCTGTTCTCATTGGTCTTAATATGATCGATGTCGCGAACAAACGAGGGATTCACATTGATTCACAGAAGCTATCAGATATTCTAGGTGTTCCGGTGGTGCCGGTTGTAGCCAGAAGCGGGAAAGGCTGTGACCAGCTCGTTGATGTCATTTCAACAAAATGCATCATGCCGACGAAAAAGAACCTCGTGTATTATGGAAAAGAAGTAGAAGAGGCCATTACGATTTTATCCGATGAACTGAAGGGCAAAACGGAGCATTCCCTGCGCTGGCTCGCGATACAGTTTTTTGAAGGAAATGAATATGTTAAGAATTATTTAAATCAGATTGCAGACCCGCAAAAATTGAAGACAATTGTCTCGGATCTGGAAGTGCAATTACAGAAACATAAAGATGCGAAATCATTAACGAATTTTATTTTTCAAAAGCGGAAAGAAGCGATTGAGCTAATTACCGCAGATGTTGCCAGAAAAAGTAACGAAGTAGTTCCTTTGTCTGAAAAAATTGACCGCATTGTCACCAATAGGATTTTAGGAATGCCGATTTTCCTGCTATTAATGTATTTCATGTTCATGCTCACGTTTGACTGGCTTGGGACGCCGCTATCAGATGCCTTAGATGCTATGTTAACAGGCCCCGTAACTGATGTGCTCGAGAAAGCTCTAAATGCCATTGATGCATCGGCGTTTATCCATGCTCTTATTCTGGAAGGATTAGTTGCTGGGGTTGGCGGTGTTCTTGTGTTTGTGCCGCAAATCTTCATCCTGTTTTTCTTTATTTCCTTATTAGAGGATTCCGGTTATATGGCACGTGTGGCCTTGGTTATGGACAGAATTATGGAATCAGTCGGCCTAAATGGCAAAGCTTTTATTCCGATGATGATTGGTTTTGGATGCAACGTTCCGGGGATCATGGCAGCAAGAACCATCGAAACACCGAGGGAACGTCTTTTGACAGTATTGTTGACACCATTAATGTCCTGCTCTGCCCGCCTGCCGGTTTATGCCTTATTTGTTGGGGGATTCTTCGCCGGACATAAAGCCTTAATTGTCCTCAGCCTGTATGTTCTTGGGATTGTTGTGGCATTGACACTGGCTAAGATCTTTTCTTCCACCCTATTACAATCAGAAACATCCTTGTTTGTTATCGAGCTTCCGCCGTACAGGCTGCCCCAGTTCCAGTCCTTATGGAGAAGTACCTGGGATAAAGGGAAAGGGTTTATCAAGAAGGCAGGGACATTTATATTTGCCGGTTCCGTCTTTATTTGGCTCCTTTCCTATTCAGGGCCGCATGGACTAAAAGTGGATATGGATGACAGCTTTTTAGCTGCAATCGGCAATGTGTTAGCACCAATTTTAGAGCCGATTGGATTTGGAACATGGCAGGCAGCAGCATCGCTGATTACAGGGTTTTTAGCAAAGGAGTCCATCATTTCGACCATGAATATCATTTATTTTGCTCCTAATGATGCGGGCCTTCAAGGATTGTTGGCAAATTACTATACACCTCTTTCAGCCTATAGTTTTATGGTATTTATCCTATTATATATCCCTTGTTTGGCAACAGCTGCCACGATATATAAAGAAACAGCCTCGAAAAAGTGGACCGCTTTTTCAATTGGATATGCCCTCATTATTGCCTACGTTTTATCGTTTATTATTTATCAGGGCGGCAAGCTGTTTGGTTTGGTTTAAGAGATAAAGGGAGATGGAATAAATGATTGCAAGTATTGTGCTTGGCATCGCTATTTTTGGATATGCTGCATGGGCATTGGTGAAATTTATTAATAAATCAAAAAAGGGAAAATGTGCTGCGTGTGATATTAAAGAATCATGCTCCGGCGGCTGCGGTTTCCCGCCGGAATTAAAATAAATTTAAAAAAAGAGCTGCTATTTGACAAAAATAGCAGTTCTTTAATTTTATTAGCAATTTGCTTTATTAAAGAGAGAAACTGGTGTAAAATTACACTAGATGCTATTGAAGGAAGGGCTTTTCATGACCAGGGATGAAATTATAATGAATGTTTCTAATAAGCTTCGGCTGATACGGACGGAAGCAGGCTATACGCAGGATAAAATGGCAGAAATTATTGGTGTCTCGAAAAAAACACTCGTACAAATAGAAAAAGGAAGAGTTTTGGCAAACTGGTCAACTGTTGTTGCAATTTGTGCTCTTTTTCGGGAAACGGAAACAGTACAATTTTTATTTGGAAGTGAACCGCTTGAAGTGTTAGAAACGGTAGCACTTGACGGAATCGATTATCGGAAAATGAAAACGATGGGCGGCCGTGTTTGGTGGAAAGTTGTTTCAAAGAAGAATGGTTTAATTCTGCAGCAGAATATATTAAGTAAACATTTTCGGATTTTGGATGAAAAAAATTACCGGATCTTCAGCAGCTTTGATGAAAAATTATCTAAACACCGATTTAAAGAGCTGACAAAAAGTGAAGAGTAGATGCTGCAAAGATGGGGGATTTCCCATCTTTTTTTATTCAACCGTCATAAAAAGTGCATGATTATCGAAAATTATACCTGCTATGGAAAACGAAAGATTAAGATTAATTTGTGGAGGTTCTTAGGATTATGAAAAAAATAGATGTCAGCGGCGTTTGGCAGAGGCTGAAAAAGCGGCACCTGCTCCAAGTGCTGGTGTTATCTCTATTAGTGATAGTTTTAAGTTTTTTTGGTCTTATCTATTATTTTTCTAAGGATGCCGATATATCTGGACTAAAAAATGAGCTGCCGCAGCCGACTGTTTTCTATGATGTAAATGGCAAAGTGGCGAGTAAAATATCAGCAAATAAAAATGAAGGGGTTCCCATCACAGAGGTCCCGGATTCCCTGAAAAATGCCGTAATCGCCATTGAGGACCATCGTTTTTACCAGCATAACGGCGTCGATTTAGTCGGCACATCAAGAGCGCTTTTACGTGATGTGAAGGCTGGCGGGATGGTGGAAGGCGGCAGCACGATTACCCAGCAATTGATCAAAAATACGCTGCTCACAACTGAAAAAACAGTGAAACGGAAAATGGAGGAAGTCTTTTTAGCGCTTGCCACTGAGCGGGAATATACCAAACAGGACATCCTGCAAATGTACTTGAACCAAATTTATTTTGGGAATGGGGCATACGGCATTAAACAGGCTGCAAGTAAATATTTTGCTAAAGATGTGAAGGAGCTTTCCATCAGTGAATCCGCTCTGCTTGCAGGACTGATAAAGGCCCCATCTGCACTAAATCCATATGAGCATAAAGAAAAAGCCATCGAAAGAAGAAATCTAGTTTTGCAGCAAATGAAGAAACAGGAGTTTATCACAAGCAGGCAGTATGAACAAGCCAAGCGGGAAAAAGTCGTTTTAAATGATAAGGGCGGCGACCCGTTCCGCGGAAAATTTCCGTACTATGTAGACCAGGTATTGGATGAAGCAATCAAGCAATACGGGTTTTCACAGGATGAACTCCTTACGGGGGGCTATAAAATATATACCGAGATGGACCCAGCCATGCAAACAGTAATGGAAAACACCTATCAAAATGACAGCTTATTTCCACAAGGGAACGATCGCCTTGTTCAAAGCGGCGGTGTCCTTATCGATCCAAAAACAGGCGGTGTCCGGGCCCTTGTCGGCGGCCGGGGGGAGCACACATTCAGGGGCTATAACCGGGCATCACAGCTTAAGGCACAGCCTGGTTCTTCCTTTAAGCCATTAGCTGTGTACACACCGGCGCTTGAAGAGGGCTGGAAAATCACAGATATGCTAAAGGATGAACCCTTGAGGTTCGGTACCTATCAGCCAAGCAATTACAATCATCAATATGAAGGCGAGGTCCCAATGTATGAGGCGGTAAAGGAATCGAAAAACGTATCCGCCGTCTGGCTGTTAAATGAAATCGGGATTGATAAGGGGATAGATTCAGTAAACCGGTTTGGTATTACTTTAGATAAAAATGATCACAATCTTCCGCTTGCCCTTGGCGGTCTGCACAGCGGCGTCTCACCGATGCAAATGGCAGAGGCCTTTTCCGTTTTTCCGAACAACGGGGTGCGCATCAAAGCACATGTTATCACAAAAATTGTTGATGCCGATGGCTATGTGATTGCAGAATGGAAAGAAAAAAAGGAACGGGTGACGACAAAAGAAGTAACGGACAATATGACCACCATGCTGCTCGGGGTCGTAGAACAGGGGACAGCGCAAATCCCTGGCCGGGAAACGGCAGGGAAGACTGGCTCCACACAGGTTCCAATCAAGGGCATAAATGGTTTAAAGGACCAATGGTTTGTTGGATATACGCCGCAGCTTACCGGAGCCTTTTGGGTTGGCTATGATAAAACGGATGCAAAGCATTATATCACGCCAACAAGTGGTACCGGATCAGCGGTTATTTTCCGTGAAGTGATGAAGGAAGCATTAAAGAATAAACCGAATGCAAGTTTTGGAGTCACTCATATTTCCTCATTTGAAAAAAAGAAAAGCTTTCAAGAAAAATTCAACAATGAAGTGCAAAAATGGGAAGAAGAGTGGAATAAACAGCAGGATAAATGGGAAAAGAAATGGAAGGGAAAAGGAAAAGGAAAGGGCCATGGGAAAGGGGACTAAAGGAAGGCGCGGAGAAATCCCCGCCTTTTTTTTAGCATCTATTCATATAATGCTCCTGAAGATAAAATGGAAATAAAGATGAACGCAATGATGTTTTGTTCGTCTAATACATGAAGAGGAACTAGGGAAGATGGAGGAAAGAGAGGATTTTTGATGGATGGATGCATTAATAAAAAGTGCAAAGGAAGGGGACCATTTTGCTTTTGCCATGCTATTTAAAGAAAATTATCCCTTCCTTGTTAAATACTTAATGAAGATTACCATGAATCCTGATTTAGCTGAAGAATTAGCACAGGAAACGATGGCGAGATGTGTTCAGAAGATCCACCTTTATAATGGGCAGAGCAAATTTTCTTCATGGCTGATTTCAATTGCGACAAATGCCTACATTGATCAATGCAGAAAGAATAAACGGGAGAAAAATTGGCAAAGCCAAGAGGAGATTTACCGCAAGCTAAAATGGCATTTCGAAAGCAGGAACGAGGAGTGGAATGATGCATTAGCAGCATTGGGAAGACTGCCTGAGGATGTCAGAGTTCCGATAATTTTAAAGCACTATTATGGTTATTCCTATGAAGAAATAGGAGAATGGATGAAACTGGCTGCCGGAACGATTAAATCAAGAGTGCATAACGGAATAAAGTCAGTTAGAAGGGAGCTGAAACTAGGTGAAGAAACAGAAGATTATCCAATTGGGCATCCAACATCCAAATAAACAAGACTTAGCAGCTATTTCCGCACTGCAAGAGGGATTAAACAAAATTGACCAATTTCCAGTTTATACTCCTGACCTGCCATGGTTTCAACAAATGGTCGCAGCAGAAAAACAGAAAGCAAGAAAAAAATTATTACAAGATTTAACGATATTTTTGATTATCGCATTAGTAATATTAAGCGTGGTTGTTGTTTCTCTTTACCAAAACCCATTTGTTTTTATTGTTCTCCAAGTCATTTCCACCATATTTATTGCCGTATACACAGCAGTTAGAATGGCAAAGAAGGCGAGTACGAGATATGAGTAAAACATTTACTTTCATTTTAGTCGCCATTATTTTGTTGCTCCAAAGCATATATTTATTTATGGATGCCAGGAAAAGAAACCACAATTACTGGCTTTGGGGTATCGTTGGATTGATTCAAGCGCCGATGCCAACCTTATTTTACTTGATTTTTGTGAGGAAAATTTTTCGGAAAAAGAAGCGGAAAGAGAGGAATTTACATTATGATGATTGTAACAACTGATATGATTCCAGGCAAGGAAATTAAGGAGTTAATCGGATTGGTAAAAGGTAGTACTGTCCAGTCCAAACATATTGGCAAGGATTTTATGGCGGGGTTAAAAACCATTGTTGGCGGTGAAATTAAAGAATATACAGAAATGCTAAATGAAGCCAGGCAAAAAGCAATTGAAAGAATGACAGCAGAGGCCAAAGAATTAGGTGCCAACGCGATTGTCGGCATGAGATTGCAGTCGAGCTCCGTTATGCAGGGGGCCTCTGAAATTATTGCTTACGGAACCGCCGTATGGGCAGAGTAATTCTGAAAAATGGGAATTGTGCTGCAGGATCCTTACTTATTCACCAGTACAATTGCCTCGAATGTGAGTTTGAATGATCCGGGGATCGGCCGCGAAAGCGAGGAAAAAGCGTTAGGTGATATCGGTGCAGAAAAGGTATTTAAAAACCTGGAAAACGGCTATGATGAACCTGTTATCGAAAAGGGCAGCACTTGAGGTTCATGAGGACTGAAAAACGAAAAAAAACGGGATCTCAGTCCTCATGAGTGGTTGATGAGGACTGAAAAATGAAAAAAGCGGGATCTCAGTCCACATAAGTGGTTCATGAGGACTGAAAAATGAAAAAAGTGAGATTTCAGTCCACATAAGTGGTTCATGAGGACTGAAAAACGAAAAAAGCGGGATCTCAGTCCTCCTGACGGTTTTAATCATGGTTAAATTCCCCTAGTAGGTCAAGCCGACCCTAGACATGATAAATTCATTGCTGAATAATTGCTGATAGGCGAAATCGGCTGTATCATAAATCGAGATTGAGGAAGGATTCTCGGGAAGAAGATCCTTTTCGTATCTATATTTGCCGACCCTCACGCCTTTTGGCAAATAAGTGGGGCAGACAACTGTCCAATCAAGCCCGGAATCTTTTAATAATAAATAAGCTCGTAAATGGTCTTCAGCATCCTTGGTGGTTGTACGTCTGGACTCTGAGGACTGGAATCGATACAGATGTGGTTCAGACCGTGCCTGGAGGATTCCCGCCGTCCCGATGGTAATAATCCGCTTAATTCCCCGTTTCCTCATATTTCGAATAATAAGAGGCATCGACTCAGAAAGAATCATCCCCCCGCCAGTATTCAACGCACTAACAACCACATCTGCTCCCCTAACAGCAGCATCGACATCAGCCCCATTTAACACATTCCCAACATGAACAGAAAGCCTCCCGTCAGGCTCCTGATTTCGTTGACTTCCATCTCTTACAAGAACCTGTACCGAATGATGTTCAGCCAAAGCATTATCTAGAAGAACGGAACCAACTCTGCCTGTTGCTCCAAAAAGACAAACGTTCATAAAAAATTCACTCCCTCGGCACAAAAGTGTAACATCAATCACTGGAAAATCGAAAATTCTATGCTATTTTAAAAATGTTTAATAATTTAATCAAAATGGGGTGGGATCAAATGTCTGATTACTCAGTAGCTCTAGCCATTGGCAGCTTTTTAATCCTTGCTTACTATATCGGATATACCATCATTAAATCATAAGCTGCGGACACATGTCTGCAGTTTTTTTTTGTGGAAAACGGGGGAGAGAATCCTCTTAATATTGATAAAATACCAAGTTAAGGGGATACATACATATGAAGTAAGAGAAAGGTGTGAATTATTCTTGGATCAATTCAGAATCGAAAAAGATACAATCGGAGAAATCCGCGTTCCGGCCCAAAAACATTGGGGAGCGCAGACACAGCGGAGCAAGGAAAATTTTAAAATTGGCACAGAGAAAATGCCGCTAGAGCTGATATATGGGCTAAGCTTTATAAAAAAAGCCGCCGCCATTGTTAATCACCAGCTTGGCAAGCTTAGTGAAGCAAAAATGAAGGCAATCAAAAATGCTGTCGATGAAATCCTTAACGGTGATTATGATGAACATTTTCCATTAGCCGTTTGGCAGACCGGCAGCGGCACACAATCTAATATGAATGTTAACGAGGTCATTGCCAACAGGGCAAATGCTTGGCTTAAGCAGCAGGGAATAAATGAGCGGATTCACCCTAATGACGATGTGAATATGTCGCAAAGCTCAAACGATACCTTTCCAACTGGCATGCATGTCGCGGGTTACAGAAAAATCACTGAACATCTTCTGCCGGCTGTTCGGGAATTAAAAAGTACATTTCTTGAAAAGGAGAACGTTTTTTCAGATATCGTTAAAATCGGCCGGACCCATTTGCAGGATGCCACCCCGTTAACACTCGGGCAGGAAATCAGCGGCTGGAGATTTATGCTCGAGAAAAATGAGCAAATGATTACAGAGGCAGCAAACCACCTTCTTGATTTAGCGATTGGCGGAACCGCTGTCGGCACTGGCATCAATGCAGATCCTCAATTTGGCACCAAGGCTGCAGAACAGCTTAGCAATTTGACGGGCCACCCATTCCGCTCTTCGAAAAATAAATTCCATGCTTTGACCAGCCATGATGAGATTGTTCATGTACACGGTGCTTTAAAGGCTTTGGCAGCTGATTTAATGAAAATTGCCAATGATGTCCGCTGGCTGGCTAGTGGTCCAAGAAGCGGGATAGGAGAGATCAGTATTCCTGCCAATGAACCGGGGAGCTCGATTATGCCGGGAAAAGTAAACCCCACCCAAAGCGAGGCTTTAACAATGATAACATGTCAAATCTTTGGAAATGATGCCTCCATTGGATTTGCAGCCAGCCAGGGAAATTTCGAGCTTAACGTTTTTAAACCGTTGATCATTTACCAATTCATTCAGTCGGTTCGCTTACTAACAGACGGAATCCGTTCCTTTAATGTAAACTGTGCGATTGGAATACAGGCCAACTTGAATATTATCAAAAAGCACGTGGAACGGTCGTTGATGCTTGTGACAGCCCTAAATCCTTATATCGGCTACGAAAAAGCTGCGGAAATTGCCAAACTTGCTTTTAAAGAAAACTGCACATTAAAAGAGGCTGCAATTAAAACTGGCTTTGTCTCGGCAGAACAATTTGATGAATGGATTAAGCCTGAAAAAATGGTGTAACATGAAAGCCCCTTCCGAAATTGGAAGGGGCTTAAGCCATAATATTTGTTTTTTTAAGGTTTACGTAAGAATTAGCGTTGGAAACCGCCAAGCTGTGACTCTGCCATTGATACAAGCCGCTTTGTGATTTCTCCTCCAACAGATCCGTTAGCACGAGAAGTTGTATCTGCTCCAAGATTTACACCAAATTCTTGAGCGATTTCATATTTCATTTGATCAAGTGCCTGCTGAACGCCTGGTACTAAAAGTTGATTAGAGTTGTTGTTCCTAGCCATAGTTGAATAACACTCCTCTTAATAAGTTTGGGGTTAGCATGGAATTGAACCATAACATTGCCACCTTGGACTAACCCATATTATCAATGTTTTTTTGATAAAAAATTTATTAGTTTCGGAGATGTTTCAGAAGGTTGGATGATCCGGAATTGCACCGGCTGCGGCCCTTAATGGCTTCATCCATCGTTGTAAATGATGCTTGTAATTTTTATTATGATAAATTTTGAAGGACTTATGCGAAAAAAAGGATGGTAATTTATTCCTCTACATACAGCGGGAAAAGTAACACACACTACTGATAAACATTTAACAAAAGGGTGAAGAGGTATGTCTATATGCCCGGTATGTAATGGACTTCGGGAAGTCTATTTAATGTGCGCAAATTGCGGGAATACTATGCTTGAAAGCGGAAGGCTGATGGATTTTTACGATGATTACAGTCCTTATATGGAAATTGATTTAATGAAAATGGAGGATGGGTATACTGATACGAATTCTGGTCACAAGTGCCCGCACCTCTACCGCTGCCCGGCATGCCAAAGGGAGGAAGTAATTTTCATTAAAGAATAAGCCCCGTTTCCACAAAAACGGGGCTTTCAACCTTATGAAAGAATATTGGATTTTAAGAATCGCCCAGCGCCCGCGCCTAATGACTAGTGCACTTCGCCCTTCCGTCAGCGAAAAGTCAACATCGGCTCGCTGTGTTTCCATTAGCTTAGTGGAAGTGCTTTAGTCATTACACCGCTATGCATTCATTTTTCTTATTTTTCACTTGCAGGACGGATTCTTGATTGTGTATCTGCGTCAAAGAAGTGCCCCTTATTTAAATCTAAGGCAAGATCAAGCTTTTCGCCTGGTCTTACATCTGTCCGGGAATCAAGTCTTGCGACAAAATCCTGCTCTCCCAGCGTGGAATAAACCATCAATTCTGCACCGGTTAACTCTGCTACATCAATATGGGCAGTAATTTTTGTACCGGTTGATGCTTCAATGAACACAGGCTCATCATGAATATCTTCAGGGCGGACGCCAAGAATGATGGATTTGCCGACATAACCCTGCTCGCGAAGATATTTCATTTTTCCTTCAGGAACAGCAATGGAAGAATTGCCGATCACAAATTTCCCATCCTGCAATGTACCATTAAAAAAGTTCATTGCAGGTGAACCGATAAAGCCGCCAACAAAGACATTTTCCGGTTTTTCATAAACTTCTTTTGGCGAGCCGACCTGCTGGATAATGCCATCCTTCATGACAACTAAGCGTGATGCCATTGTCATCGCTTCTGTTTGGTCATGTGTTACATAAATAGTTGTTGTATTTAAACGGCGGTGCAGCTTAGCAATTTCAGCACGCATTTGCACCCTAAGCTTTGCATCAAGATTGGATAATGGCTCGTCCATTAAGAATACCTTGGCATCACGGACAATTGCCCGGCCTAAGGCAACACGCTGGCGCTGGCCGCCGGAAAGAGCCTTTGGCTTGCGGGATAAATAAGCTTCGAGTCCGAGAATTTTTGCTGCCTCTTTAACGCGCTGGTCAATTTCATCCTTTGGTAATTTGCGGAGCTTCAATCCGAATGCCATGTTATCATATACAGTCATGTGCGGATAAAGGGCGTAGTTTTGGAAAACCATGGCGATGTCGCGGTCTTTCGGCGCAACATCATTGACTCTTTTTCCATCAATGGAAAAATCGCCTTTTGAAATTTCTTCAAGACCGGCAATCATCCGTAATGTCGTTGATTTACCGCAGCCGGATGGACCAACGAACACGATGAATTCCTTATCCTCAATATGTAAATTAAAATCACTGACAGCGGTTACTTTATTATCATAAATCTTATAAATATGGTCTAATTTTAATTCAGCCATCTTTATTGCCTCCTAAAATTCTTGTTACCATAAGTCTACATTGATTGGCTGAAATTCAATATAGACAAGGTGCACAAAAAAAGAAAGCGTTTTTTTGGGCATCCTGCTATTTATGGTTGATATCTTCAAATAGTAAACAAGAGAGAAAAATAGAAAATGCACCATAAAAATCTTTTAAACCAATTCCAGTTTTCTCGGAAAATTTATCGATTCTATATTGCAGCGTGTTACGGTGGATATACAATTGTTTCGCTGTAACGCTGGCATTTAAATTATTTTCAAGGAAAACCTTAATCGTTGTATACATCTCTTGGTCCTGCTGAAAAACCTCCAAGGCTTCTTGATTAATTTTTTGTTTTAAATCACCCGGCAAATGGCCTGCTAAATAGGCAGGGAAGACCCTTTCATATGTATAAATCCTTGAAGTGCTGAGTTTTGTAATTCCGAATGAAAAAAATTCATTCTCCCGTTCAAAAATAACACGCAGTTTCTCATTAAACGGATGAAGTTTCCCGATAAAAAACGCTATATTTACAAATAAATCACTTATGATTGTTTCCGAGATCGAGATTAATTCTTCTTCGGAAAGTGAAATTTGCGATTTCTCCTCTATCACCATTCCTGTATTTTTGCCCAGCCAAATGATAATGACTTCCTCTGTGAAAAAGCCTTTTAAAGCCGATTCTATTTCAGTTTGATCGATATGATCATCGTTCACATGGAACTGGATAAAGCGAAAATAATCCTCACTGTTATAAGGGGGAAGCTTTCCGTCTAAAAATAAAAAATCATGCCAGCGTTTTTCTTTATTCCGAAGAGCAGCAGGCTGTATTTCCACCAGTTGATACAATGTTTTTAAAAGGTTTAATTCTTTTTCACTAATTTTAGATTTTGGAACCCCAAGCCATTCACGATTGGCTTCATCAAAAAAAATATAATAAAGATCTGATGATATCTCAGGAAAAGAAGGAAACAAAATGGAGTCTTTATAAATAGACAATAAATTTCTAAGCATGGCACATTTCCCCAATTTATTATTGTTGAAGATAATTATACCAGAAAAAAAGCTGGACCTTTAAGGCTAATTGTCCAGCTGAATCCATCTAATCAGTTTTCATTCGGCGACTCTTCATTAACAAACTCGTGCGCTTCTTCAATATTTGTTGTATCTTGGCGTGCATGTACGGAACCGCCGGACATACCCTCATTAATCATGCGGTCCACATCCATAAAGGCTTTATCCCGGCCCTCATGGAAAGAACCCTGTAAGTGCAGCTTTTTCTTTTTTTCATCCATGCCATCCATCCTTTCCACTTCCTCAATTCTATTTTGCGGAAAGGATAACATTTCATACTACACCGTTTTGTGTTGAAGCTAATTGAAGGAATAAGCTGCAGAGCCGGTCAATTCTTCTTGCTTCAATCTCCGGTTCATCAAAGCTCATTGGCTTGGAGTTTACCTCGTAAATATAATACTTCCCGGTTTTGCTGACTCCGGCATCAATGGAAAATTCACCAAAAAAACCAAATTGTTCAGATAAAGCTTTTCCCATTTCGGGGACTATAGTTGCAATGAACTGATCATGGGCAGCGGATTTTAGCGAATCGTAAGGAAGAAGTCTCCCGCCTGAAGGGATATGGGTTGTCACATCCTGTTCCTGTGATTGGCGGATCCCGATTCCTGTTACCGCATAATCATCCTTTATGGCATGTGCCAAAATGCGAAAATCAAAACGCTTCCCTTCAAATTCTTTGGGTTGAATATCTACCTGGGCTAAATAGGTTTTTCCCAGTAATTCCCCGCTCTTACGCTCCCAAAAATCATCAAATTCTTGAAAGGTTTCTATCCCTTTAATTCCTTCAAGAAGGATTTCCTTAGGCCCTGCCTGCTTTAGACGAAAAATTCCTTTTCCCCTTGAGGAATGGGCAGGCTTCAGATATATGCTTGAATGGGTCGAAAAGAATTGGAATAAGTCGACTTTCCCGCTAACAAGAATGGTTTTTGGCAAAAAACGTTTAAGGAGCGGGTGATGCTTAAGCCACTCATAAAGCTCTTTTTTATCAAGAAAACAAGGATTGAAAAAGGGAATTTGCTTAACTTTAAGAAGAGTGAAGAAGCTTTGGCACCTTTCAGTCATTTCCGTCTTTCGAAAGGGGATACGGTTATAAACAAGATCCGGGAATGGAAATTTGTCCTTGATCCAGCGGTTTTGCATCGGATGGTACAAATATCCGTAAATACCATCCTTTTCCACTCCTTCGAGAGTAAAGATAAAGCTTATTCCATTGACTGAAATAAGCCTTTTTTGCAGCTCGGTAAATAGCAATCCATTCCCGGCTATTGTCCCATTTGCCTTTTGTGCAGTCATAATTCCGATGAGCGGCGATGCCTGCGAGTTTTTCATTTAAATAGCTCCTCAGGATGAAGCAGCGATTGTTCTGTTAAAAAGACAGCAAACAACAGTGATAATTTTCGGGTTAGGAAATCAAATTGTTTTAACCCTGGGTGGCTGAAGATTGACCTTCCCGGTTTTGAATTTGCTTCGAAAAGCCAAACATCTCCATTTCGGTCAATACCAAGATCAAAGCCAATTTCACCAATAATGCCTTCCATATTCCTTTCAAGTGCCCGGCTTAATTGAAGGGCAGCCTCTGCCAGCTTTACCTGATAAATATCTGCTTCTGCCTCTGGAAAGATTTCCTCCAATGTTTTTATGTTTCCTCCGTTTCTTGCATGTGTCGTTACGCTGCCCTGCCCGGCAATTTTCGCAGCAACTGCCGATACATGCCAGTTCCCATGATCGTCTTTATTGGTGTGAATGCGAAAATCTACTGACCGCTTATTTGTGCGCAATAAATGAATCCCCTGCTGCACGACCATTTTTTCCAATGATTGACCTTCAAAAACTGTGCTGAACAAGCGTTCAAGACTGGAAAATTTGCGCAGGCGGTTTACCTCATTTCGGTCTTGATAGCGGCAGAAATAATCATCTGTTTGCCTGTCATATATAATTTGGTGGATTCCTATTCCAAGACTGCCGTTTTTCGGCTTGATATAAACATGGCCATATCTGGACAGCATTGTTTCAATCAGCGCAAAGGAGGTAAAGGGATGTGTTTCCGGGAGAAAGTTCTCTACTGAACCATCCTGCTGCAATCTTTCATAAATATCCAGTTTGTTGAAAAAACCGGGATTATACCATGGAATCAGGTAGTCCTTTTGCAGTCGTTCCCTGACCTTTCTTAATTTTGGGCTCCCTTCACTTCTCCTATTCGGGAGGCGGTCATAAACCACATTTGGAAAGGGGACCTCTATTTTTTTCCACTCATGCTTATGGAAAAAATATCCTTCAATCGTCCCTTGTTCCCAGTCAATATGCTGTTCTCCAAAGATGAAGCTGAGGGCACCTGCTGCCTTGTTAACTGAAAGCAGCTTGGAAAAAAACAGGGTTCGTTCCCCAATCGGCTGTTCTGGCAGAGTGGTAAAACCGGAGGTGAAAATACCGACCAGCGGACCAATATAGAGAGTTTCTTTATCGAAAAATACATGTAAGGGCAATTTAAAGCTTGGAAATTGAAGTTTTTTTTGAATGGCTCTGCTGATGACAAGCCGGTCGTTTTTATCGGGATGTGGTTTAAAGATCGCTTCGAGAGATTTTGATCCAAAGGCAATTTTTTTCATTTCTTTATTCTCGATGAGGGAAGGAGGGCAAAAAACTATCAATTGATCATTTTGTGCCACTTCAATGAGATAGTGTTTTCTCATATAGGTTCTTCCTTTCGGTTTGATCCATTTGGGAAAGATATTTCCCGTAAAGCAGCGGAGCGAGGTAAAGAGTCTCTTTTATTTCCGGACGTGTCTGGAGGATTACCTTTCTTCCTGGCTTGGAGTTTATATCGAGAATCCAAAGGGAACCATTTTTAGCGATGCCAATATCGACACCAAGTTCGAATAACGGTAGAAATTCTTTTTCAAGCAAATGCGGCAGCTGCCGGAGAATGAAGGCCAATTCCTCCCGGATATATTTTGCCTGTACCTTAGGAAGAGCTGCTGCCCAATCCGGAAAGTTCATGACATTTCCACCCGAGCTTAAATTGGATAAAATTCCTCCGGGTTTTCCGATGCGAATCCCTCTGCCGCGTTCTCCCCACTTTCCATGCTCATTTTTTTGCAGGAGAATACGAAGATCTAAGGGCTGTAGATCACTATTTGTTAATTCAAGATAGGGCTGCAGGAGGTAGGCGTGCTGCTTAATTAGGGGCTGCAGCCATTTAATAAACATCGCCTCATTTGGAAAAATCCTTGAGACAATCTTCTTTTGTTTTTCTGTTTTTACATGGATGGTTTTGCTGCTATATTTTACAAAATAAATACCATGCCCTTGGGAGCCGTTTATCGGCTTTAAGATGACTTTTTTCTTTTCAGCAAGTTCCTTTAAAACGAGGTCCAGATTAGCGGCTGTAATTGTTTGAGGCAGATAGGCAGATAATCCTGAATCTTGAAGTGCCTGATAAAGTTCAAATTTATTAGGCAAGCCATATCCCAAAAACGTAATATCTTTCCTGCTTTTTAGCCAGGAGACGATGGGGAGGCATTGCTTAGAATATTCATCCTCTCCGTAAAAGCAGCGGTCATATACAATGGAAGGAATTTGAAATTCAGTTTCGGTCCAGATTTTTGCGGCCGCAGCAAATTTTTTCCCGTTAACCCTTAGGCTATGTGGATCAATTTGTGCCGGGGAAAAGCGAAAGCACTCTATCCCGCAGGATTCGGCAAGTAAGGCCATTTCATTAATATAGGACGGTTCACTATTTAAATCTAAGGACATGATTCCAAAGGTCATCATTTTAACCAACCTCTTTTTCAGTAATGGAGTCAAATGCAAGCATTGTACAAAATTGTATGATGGCACTGGCAGATGGTCTGATTTTTCCGCTACCGCCTTCGAAAATTTTTGATGGTTTGGCGTTGACTTCAATCAGCCATGGTTTTCCGTTAAGATCGACTCCAATGTCAATCCCCAGTTCTCCCGTGATTCCGGAGCCGTACCTGCTGATAAGTGCAGCTGTCTCCAAAGATAATTCCTTCGCAAGCTCAAGTACCTCCAAAGCTCTTTTTTGATTCATACAGGAACATAGAACTTTTAAAGGTCTCATCATGGTTCCGCCTCTCGCTAAATTCGAGACAAATTCTTCCTTTGCTCCGACCCTTGCAACAACGGATGTTACTTCCCAGCGATGCTCATCACTTTTATGGCATAATACCCGAAAATCTGTCGGGCAGGCTTCATAGGGAATAAAGGAAATACCCTGTTGAATAATCGCCATCCGGTTTGGAAGAAGTGATTTTATTTGTTGATAGATGTCTGTTAGGGAATTATTTTTTTCAATTGCTTGTGCCCCGCCGGTAAAAGATGATTGCAGGCTGAATAAATTACTATTTTCTATTGTGAGTTTGATAATATTTCTGCCTTGACTGCCATGGATTGGCTTGATAAAGATGGTTTCATATTTTTGGGCAAGGTCCAAAAGGTTTTCCTTTGAAAAAATTTTCGTCTCTGGAATATACGGCGAGAGATGTCTATCTTCATTTATCCACTCATATACCTCCCATTTAGAAAAGAAGCGATCATTGAAAAAGGGTATGGATAATTGATCCAGCCTTTGACGAAAATCTTTAAAAGTAATTTTATATTCAACCGCGCGGGAATGGATGCGATTATAGACTACATCAGGTAAAGGCACAGTGGATGGGCTCCATTTGCCGTTTTGCAGCAAATACCCTCCGCCAGGAAACTGATCGTAGGAAAAAATATAAAAAAAGCCGCCATTTTCGGATATTCCTTGTTGAAGTTCCTCACAAAAAGAATGGACTGAGCGAAAATGCGGTCCGGCTTTTTCAATGACAGGGCTTTCTGTCAATAGGCCAATGACAGGCCCAAGCTTTAGTGTATGAATGTCAGCTTGGTATCTGGCATAAAACTTATGAATTTGCTGAGGAAGAAAGAATATATTTAGGATATGTTCCGGTATGAGAATCTTATCGGCGGAAACCTTGATTGTTTGGATTTGTATGCTTTTCGTTGTCCTTCCGATAGTAATGTTTAATTTCTCAGATTCCTTTATCTGCAGTTTGTTAAATAGTGAAAGGGAGATTTGGACAACGCTGCTGCTGGTCTTTTTAGGCATAATCATAATCGGGGTTAATCGTTTTGACATGATCACTCCTCATTTACCTACATTGAACTTAAGAAAACTTAAAAGGTTTAATGTTCTCTAGGCCTGGGCATTAGCTGATATAGTATCCTATGTAAAAATGTTATCAATGGTGCTTTGAACATTCTCGCTTTGTACTGAATAGTTTGATATAGTTAATGGGATTGTGTAACTAAATGAGGGAGTGAACTAAAAGTGGCAGTTAATTTATATGATACCGCGTATGCACTGGAAACGGCGATTCGCCAAAGCAATGAATATATTCAATTAAAACAGGCGTACAATGAGGTAAATTCCGATCCGGCCGCAAAACAAATGTTTGATCAGTTCCGGCAAATTCAAATGAATTTAACGCAAAAACAAATGATGGGACAGGATATTTCAGAGCAGGAAATCCAGCAGGCTCAAGGGACCGCCGCAATGGTGCAGCAAAATCCAAAGATCGCCCACCTCATGCAGGAAGAACAGCGGATGAGCATGATTATTGGGGAACTCAACCAAGTGATAATGAAGCCTTTAGAAGAATTATACGGAAAAATGTAAGCACATTCTTTTAGCCTTTAGCAGGAAGCTGGGGGCTATTTCTTTTTGTCGAGGGAATATGTCCTTTGTGTGCCCTGTTCTATTCACGATTAAAAAATCATAAAAGTGATATAAGGGTAATTTCACCAAGAACAGGGGGCAACAGAATGATTTATCGCTTGCTTGCGCTTAATATTGATGGAACACTGCTTCAGTCTAATGGAAAACTTCATAAATCAACAAAAGATGCAATTGAATATGTCCAGCAAAAGGGGATTTATGTAACACTTGTTACATCGCGTTCTTTCCCCTCCGCAAGAAAAGTGGCGAGGGCATTAAAAATAAAATTACCCCTTATCACTCATCAAGGGGCCTTTATTTCAGCTTCTGAGGACAAACCGATTTCAGTAAAAAGAATCAGTGAGGATGTTACTTATGACACCATCCGTTTCCTTGAGGCGCTGCCATGTCAAATCCGCCTCGTTCATGAGCAATTTTCATTAGCAAATAAGTTGAAGCTTCATAATGATTTATTGGCGAAAACGGTATTTACATCAGGGGATCCTTTTCTTTATTCACAGCAATTTGTTCCAGCCTTAAGTGAATATTTACATGAACAGCCTGTTACCCCTCCGAAAATAGAGGTTTATTTCGAGGATCAGAACGACTTAAAGGATGCCAAAAATGCCCTTAAAAATATGTTCACAGAAATAGACATTATAGAGCTTGATTCACTAAGGCTCGATATCGTTCCTGCCGGTGTTTCGAAGCTGGACGGGTTAACATACCTCGGGCATCAGCTTGGCTTAAAAATGAAGGAAATGGTTTATATCGGGGATGCGCTGGATGATATTCCATTGATTGAAGCGGCGGGACTCGGCGTCTCGATGTGGAATGCTCCTTTCGAGGTAAAGAAAGCATCTGATTGGGTGACAAGGTCGGAAAATGAGCAGGGTGTTGCTTATATGGTGAAGGAGCACTTCCGAAAGCAGCAGCCAATTGAATTTTTACGGAAGCTGAAGATTATTAAACGATAATTACTTAAGATACCATGGGATGATGCCAATGGTATCTTTTCTTTAGGAAACATTTCCACTATATTGACCTTCTTATCAGGATTTTAGTACACTTAAGGAAGTTTACTTGAAAAGGTGATTTTTTTGCGAATTTCAATAATAGGGTTAGAGGATGAAAGATTCCAGAGGCCGCTCCAGCTCATTGCCAATTTATTTTTTGAAGAATCACAGATTATGTATTCACATACGGATGTTGCTGATTTACAAATAGCAATTCAACTGCGGGTCGGAGAGAATGTTTCAGTAACCGCCGAATTAAAGGATCTCAACGAAAAAGTTTCTTTTGCTGAATATGAAAAGGAGCTTACAGCTGCCGATTCCGGGAGGGAACGCTTCAAGCAGATAAAAAATGCGGTCTCCCATGTTTATTTAACTGTTTTGCAGGACTTTACAGGCATCACGCAAAAGTGGGGGATATTAACGGGTGTCAGACCTACTAAACTGCTTCATAAGAAAGTACAGGAAGGCATTTCGATAGAAGCGGCCCATCAGCAATTAAGGGACGATTATTTGATTACCGATGAAAAAATTGCTTTAATGCAGCAAATTGTTGACCGTCAGTTAACCGTCGTTCCGGACCTTTATTCGCTTCAGAAGGAAGTGAGCATTTATATCGGCATTCCATTCTGTCCGACAAAATGTGCATATTGCACCTTTCCAGCATACGCAATAAATGGCCGGCAGGGCTCCGTCAATTCCTTCTTAGGCGGTCTTCATTATGAAATGAGGAAAATCGGCGAATGGCTGATGGAAAAAGGCATTCGCATCACGACCGTTTATTATGGCGGCGGGACACCGACTAGTATTACCGCCGAAGAGATGGATCTGCTTTATGAGGAAATGTACACATCGTTTCCAGATGTAGAGAATATCAGGGAAATCACCGTCGAAGCAGGGCGGCCGGATACGATAACTCCTGAAAAATTAGCTGTCTTGAAAAAATGGAAAATCGACCGCATCAGCATTAATCCGCAATCGTACACCCAGGAAACTTTGAAGGCAATTGGCAGACATCATACTGTTACAGAAACGATTAATAAATTCCATTTAGCCCGTTCCATGGGGATGAATAATATCAATATGGATCTGATCATCGGTCTGCCTGGCGAGGGAGTTCCTGAGTTTTCCCATTCTCTCGCGGAAACGGAGAAGCTGATGCCGGAATCCTTAACTGTCCATACTCTGTCGTTTAAGCGGGCATCGGAAATGACGCAAAATAAAGAAAAATATAAAGTAGCTGACCGGACAGAAGTGGAAAAAATGATGGGTCTTGCTGAGGAATGGACGAAAAATCATGGTTATGTGCCGTATTATTTATACAGGCAAAAAAACATTCTCGGAAATCTAGAGAATGTCGGCTATTCCCTGCCGAACCAGGAAAGCATCTATAATATTATGATTATGGAAGAACAGCAGACAATTATAGGAGTCGGCTGCGGTGCATCAAGTAAGTTCATCGACCCCATCAGCGGGAAGATTACCCACTTTGCCAATCCAAAGGATCCAAAATCCTATAATGACAGCTTTGAAGCCTATACCAATGAAAAAATAAAAATATTAGATGAGTTATATTCAGAAAAGGGGTCTCCTGCATAAATTTGCAGGAGATTTTTTAATATTTTAATTTTGTTCTTAATAAAGGACTATCCGCTGAGCATGTCGAATAATTTATTGAAAATAAAACGCTTTCATTAAAGGAGTGGTTAATTGTAATGATGATGCAAACACCTTTAACGATGACGCAAATGATCAACAGAGCAGAAAAATATTTTCCAAAAAAACAGGTTGTCTCAAGGACAGCAAGCGGAATTCACCGATTCACCTACAAACAAATCGCGGAAAGAACCAGACGGCTCGCCGACAGCCTCACTAAATTAGGGGCCGAAAAAGGCGACCGTGTTGGAACATTAGCGTGGAACCACCATCGCCACCTCGAAGCTTATTTTGCGATTCCCTGCATGGGTGCTGTACTGCATACCATTAACATTCGGCTCTCACCACAGCATATATCCTACATTATCAATCATGCAGAGGACAAGGTCCTCCTCATCGACCCGGACATTCTGCCATTAATTGAAAAGTGTGCACCCGAATTAAAGACAGTGAAAGCCTATATCATTATGACAGATGAAGAAGACCTTCCTGAAACAACACTCTCTCCTGTTTACCATTATGAAAAATTGTTAAAAGAGGCCAATCCGGAATTTAATTATCCAGATAATCTTGATGAAAACGATCCTGCCGGTATGTGCTATACGTCTGCGACTACTGGCAACCCAAAAGGAGTTATCTATTCCCATCGCGGTATCGTTCTGCACAGCATGGCACTCGGGCTTGCCGATTCAGCAGCAATGAGTGAAAAAGATATCGCCCTCCCTGTTGTTCCGATGTTTCATGCCAATGCATGGGGAATGCCATTTGCCGCCGTTTGGTTTGGGACCTCATTAGTTTTACCGGGCCCATATTTCACCCCCAAATTACTTTGTGAACTAATCGAGCAGGAAAAGGTTACGATCACTGCAGGTGTTCCAACTATTTGGCTGGGCTTACTCAAGGAACTTGATGAAGGTTCCTATGATATGAGCAGTCTAAGAGGTGTATTATGCGGCGGTTCGGCTGCGCCAAAGGGCATGATAAAGGCCTATGAGCAGCGGCATAATATCCCGTTCATGCATGCATATGGCATGACAGAAACAAGTCCGCTTGTGGTTATTTCTACTCTAAAAAGCTATCAAGAGGCATTAGATTATGAAGAGAGATTGGAATACCGGGCAAAGCAAGGAACTCTTGTCCCAGGGCTGGAAATAAAAATCGTTGGCAAGGACGGCGAAATCGCTTGGGACGGTAAAGAAATGGGCGAATTATGTATTAGAGGTCCATGGATTGCCTCTGAATACTATAAAGATGAACGGACGCAGGATGCTTTCCACAATGGCTGGCTTCACACCGGGGATGTCGTTACGATTGATGAGGAGGGCTTTGTGAAAATTGTTGACCGCACTAAGGATTTAATTAAGAGCGGCGGCGAATGGATTTCGTCAGTTGACCTAGAAAATGCGTTAATGACTCATGAGGCCGTGTTCGAAGCCGCGGTTGTCGCCGTTCCGCATGAACAGTGGTCGGAGCGCCCTGTAGCCTGTGTTGTATTAAAAGATGCTTATAAAGGCAGGACAACGAAAGAGGAACTGCTGGATTTCCTGAAACCGCAATTTGCCAAATGGTGGATTCCGGATGAGATCCTGTTCGTTGAAGAAATTCCGAAAACATCAGTCGGTAAATTCCTCAAAATGACGCTTCGCGACCAGGTGCAAAAGGAAGTAATAAGAAAAAGTTAGAAAATGAGGGCAGGGGGTCTCTTCCTCTGCTCTATTTTTGATAAAAATTTCAATATATTGTGACATCTTATTCTTATTTTTACAATTTCCATATATAATGGAAATGAATGAACAAACGGGGGGAGATAGGAAGTGGCGATGCATTTTGTAACGGACAAAGTGAATTTAAGGGTAGAAGGCCGGGTTGCATACATAGAAATGAATCGACCTGAATCATTAAATGCCATGGACACAGATGTCATAAAAGGCCTTGTCTACAAGCTTAAAGAAATCAGTGAATCGGATGATATTGATATTGTGGTCCTGATGGGGAAGGGTAGAGCTTTTTCTGCAGGCGGCGATATTAAAACGATGCTTTCTAACATGAATGAGAGTGAATTTCTTCCGGTCATGGATTGCATAAGTGAATTAATCATTACCCTTTACAGCATTCCAAAGCTTACGATTAGTGCCGTAACAGGCGCTGCTGCCGGCCTTGGCTTTAGCCTGGCCCTCGCGACTGATTATATTATCGCTGACAAAAACAGCAAGCTGGCGATGAATTTTATCGGAATCGGTTTGATCCCTGACGGCGGAGCGCATTTCTTCTTGGAAAAACGATTAGGTGAAACAAAAGCAAAGCAGGTCATTTGGGACGGAAAAATGCTGAGTGCGGCAGAAGCCTATCAGCTAGGCCTGATTCAAGAAGTGGTGGATGGCGAGTTTCCGGAGGCACTGCAGGTGAGAATAAATGATTGGCTAAGCCGCCCGGTGCAGGCAATGATTAAAACGAAGAAGATCCTTGCTGAAAAGAACCGCCCGCAGCTTCTGAAAATTTTAGAATTGGAAAAATGCGGCCAGCAAAAAATGCGTGAAACCCATGACCACAAAGAGGGAATCAAAGCCTTTATCGAAAAAAGACAACCAAAGTTTATTGGTAAATAAAAAAACAAAGAAGCCCCGGCTTCTTTGTCAGATTGTTGAGAAAGGGTATTTTTCTCGGCAATTTTTTATTATGTCAGAATCTAAACAGAGATTTTTATAACAATTTTATTGATAGTCTCTGCTAAATGGCCTGTTGATTTCCGCTCCAGGTGTTTCGCTTTCCGCGGGCGGTCCGGGAAGCCTCCTCGGCGCTTTAGCGCCTGCGGGGTCTTCCCAGTTCCGTACTCCCGCAGGAGTCTTCACACCTTCCGCTCCAATCAACAGGGATGCAAATCAACCAATGCATTGCCACACACTTTTACAAGCCGGGCTAAGTGTGTGGCAATCTTTTTCATGTTTTGGCAAGCTGCAGTAAGGAGAGCCTGCTCGCTTGCTTTTTTTAATCCCCGTAACCGGCAGTAGCGAAGCCCGTGCAGCTCTTTGAGTCTGTTAAGCTTCGCTCCATTTTTTCCTCTCTAAATTTAT
>CAYNUT010000031.1:0-31342 GCA_964400595.1 uncultured Neobacillus sp.
TACACCGGAAAATGAAGTGGAAGCATCAACAAAGCACGCGATTTCACATGTTCAGGCGCAAGGTATTGAGGTTTTTTTGGCAACTGGCAGACCGCTTCATGAAATAGCTGAACTTGCGGACCAATTAAACGTTCAATCCTTTATCGGCTATAATGGCGCTTATGCTAAATACCATGGCAAAGACCTTTTTCAGGAACCTATGAATAATTTTACCATCAGTCATTTTCTCAAAATAGCAGCTGATTACAGGCATGAAGCCGTCCTATATACCAATAGCAAAAATGTTTTTACAAATATTGATTCACCAATAATGAAAAAATTTATGGACACCTTCCATCTCTTTAATAATGTGGAGTACTCCCCTTCTGCTCCATTAGAAGTTCTTGGTATGACACTGATAAACTTAATTGAAGGTGAATCAGTCCTCTACGAAAAAGAGGTCGGGATTCATTTGTCTCAAGTCAACGTTGATGGAATGCGCCATTGTTACGATGTGATCAGAGATAAGGTCAATAAAGGCTGCGGGGTTCAAATGGTGTTAAAGCATCTTGGTATTGCAAAAGAGCGTTCCATTGCGTTTGGCGATGGTATGAACGACAAGGAAATGCTGCTCAATGTCGGCGAGAGCTTTGCCATGGGTAACGCGCATCCCGACCTTTTCCAATTTGCCAAACATCAAACAACTGCTTCAGGAAATTCAGGTATTTATAATGGATTAAAATCGCTTGGTTTAGTTAAATAATTTTTCAGGCAGGAGATTTCGATATCTTGAAATCCCTGCTTTTTTTTATTTAAATCGCAGAAATATGTTGTTATTTCTTGGTTTAAGTCTTGTTTTGATAGCTTTTGTCTACCGGCAGGAAAAACACCTACCAAATGGTGAATAACTATTTCATAGCTAAATTATTTCCTAGATTCAATAGAGAGGAATGATTTTTGATGATAACTTATACTTTAAAAGAAGTATCAAAGATAATAAATGTTGCACCTGGAACCCTTAGACAGTGGGAAAGAGAATTTAGTGATCTGCTAATAGTTCCACGTTCTAAACAGGGAGCAAGAATTTATTCAGAATACATCATCAAGCAATTAGCCGAAATCAAGCAATTGTACGACAAAAAAGAAAGTAAAGAGACAGTGCGTCAATTTCTGCTGATAAAAAAAGAACCTAAAAATAAAGACTTGGCCAAAACGCCCCATCTCCCGATTGAGGTCATATCAGAGCCGGTCTCCCCGGTGAATTCCAAAGAAGATAACATAGAAAACGCACAGGATTTTTCAGACGCAATCGATGCCTATAAGAAAAACTTCTTAAATGAACTTATGGAAGAAATAAAAAATGTTGTTCGCAAAGAACTTTTAGAGGAAGTGAAAAAGGAAATAAACAAGGGCTCGTTTATTACTGTTAAATCCTTATCAGATTCCATTTATAAATCAACTGCCAATACACATTCAGAGCTTCAGGAGTTATCCGGAGCAATTCAAAAAGCCTCCGAACAAACAGAGAATTCCTTAAAATACCTTTCTAATCGAATCGCAGCCGACTCGATCGAGACATCGGAAGAGATTTTCTCCCTTTCAAAGAAGTTATCAGAAACCAGCCAAGAGCTTTCCCGCTATGTCGATATAACCAATGAAGAAATTTCCAATTTGACAGAAGCCCTAGAAAAGGACCGTGAGTACTTTGTTGAAGAGCGCGACCAATACCGCCATGAAATCAGACAAAGGGAAATGGCATTTCAAGGAATGCTGTCAAGCTTTCGTGATGCAGCAGCTGCTAAAGAAAAGAAATGGTGGAAATTTTGGTCGTAAATGATTATTTAATTGGGGGGATTTAACATGAATACAAGTGAAGTGGCAAAATTATTAGGGGTGTCTGTCAGCACGATTCAGCGATGGATCAAGCAGCTCGAGCTGCCGATGGAACGCAATGAACGCGGACACTACCACTTTAATAGTGAGAATATCGAATTATTAAAAAGGGTCCATGAACAGCTCCAAAATGGTACCCTGCTTCAGGATATTACCCCTTTGAAGGGAATAAAGGAAAAGCGGAAAGGAAAAGTTATCGCAGCAGAAAACAATAATGCCATGGAAAAATTATTTTCAAAGATTAGAGAATTAGAAATAGGACTTAATGGAAAAGCAGATTCAGTTGCCTCCTATCAGCTTCTGCAGCATCGCATGGAAATTGAAGATTTACAAGAAAAAATCCAAAAATTGACCCAAAAAGTAGACCAGCTGGAAAATCAAATAAGCTCATTGTCACAGCCTGCAAAAGTGGAGAAACCCATCGTTTTGGACCATGGAAACGTTAAAAGAAAAAAGAGAAATTTCGTTAGTTCGTTATTTGGATTTTAACTAAAAATGGTTCAAGTAAGGAAAAAGGACCGGAGGAATTCAATTTCCGATCCTTTTTCAGAAAGCGTTTTCAAAAATAGAATCGTTAAGCCTCTTTAACGCGTTCTTCGCTTTCATAAATATTACCGGCATATGAAATATCCTTTATGGTCACTTGCATTTCTCCAGTTGGAATCCTAAGCGGAATTTTATCACCCAATTTTTTCAAAAGTAATTGTCTTCCTACAGGGGATAGAAAAGAAATAAAGCCTTCATCCGGGTCTGATTGCTCCGGGAAACAGATGACATAATCTTCCGTCTCATGATCATCATCGTAGAGGACGGTAACTTTTGTACCAATAAAAACTTTAGGGAATACCTTGAAGAATTTGCTTTTCCGGTTTTGTTTCACTAAATCCTCAACCTCTATAACGTATATACTAAAAAAATGTTTGATTCTATCTTGTATAGGGGTAGATGCATAATATAGATTAGTTAAATCCTGAATATTTTCGTCAATAAAAACCAGCTGTTGAATAAAATAATCCTTTTCCTCAAATTTACTGCTATGGTTCATAATATATTGCCTCCTTGCTCGGGTCGAACTTCCTGCAAAATTTCATAAGTGATTTCATGCCTAAACTCCTCCTAAAAAAAATGAACTTTCCTAACGCAGGATAGTTCCGTAATTTTTACGGGTGAACAATTTCTATCCATTACGTTATCGGAAAGTTGGTTTATCCTTCCATAAAAGGAAGATACATTATAATAATATCATAAATTTGAAAGAAAGTCGCCATTAAGGCTTTCTGGCAGCTTCCGGCCGATAGTAGGTTTTAGATCATTATTTAAAGACATAATGTTGGCATCATTTCAATACCATTTGTATCATTCATTTATCAAAATTAATTTCCTAATTTATAATATCCTCTCTTTAGTCCATAATAGCAGAACCAAAGTGCTTGAAGGAAAAAGAACATTCCCCAAATTGGCGCCGGTATGATGACGGTTTGTCTGGCCAGGTTGGCTGCATCCCCTGCAGCCAAGGGCTGGAAAATACTAATATACAGAATTTCATAAGCACTTTGCACAGAGTCCACTAATAGAATTGCAGCAATTAAGAGTAATAAATGGTCTCTTAACCCTTGACTTCCTTTGATGAGCAATAGAAGAAAACCGGCTGCAAACGAACAGAGCCAGAAGATTCCATATGGATTCCTCACCCAGAAGATGAGGTTAAGAAAAATAAAACCTAGCAAGATATCAATTAATAACGTTTGCTTTTTCCTCCCAATCAGCATAAAAGCGAGAAATGCCATGAAGGAAGCAAATGTATAACCGGCTAGACTCGTAAAAAAGCTGCCAATCCTTGTGGATTGCTCGCTGTAAGTCGCCCCTTCAGAATTCATGAATAAAGAAATTCTTTCGACATTGCCTCCCAAAAGTGCAATAAATGCATGTCCTGATTCATGGATCAGCGTATTGATTAACTTTACATAATCCCCTAAAACCGGAACATGAATCAGGAGAAAAGCAGCCACGAGGAATAAGAAAAACTTCGCACTGATTTTTTCACGAACAAAGCTCAAATTGGATTCTCCTCTTTTCAGAATGGTTAATTAAATCCATTTTAACATTATTTGTTATTTTCAGTACAAATTTAGTCTTAAAGAAACTGACTTACAATTTGGGAAGAACAATTTTTATTGCCGTTCCTTTTTCCTTTTGACTGTCAATTTCTATTTTTCCCTGGTGGAGGTCAACAATCGATTTCACAATCGAAAGTCCGAGCCCTGTTCCTTCCACAGAACGCTCACGTGAGATATCGGCACGGTAAAAACGGTCAAAAATTCTTTCCCTCTCATTTTCATCCAAGCCGATACCTGTATCTCTAAAAACAATCGTAACGAGTGAATCCGATTCTGATAAATCAATATCAATGGTCCCACTTTCACGATTGTACTTTATTGCATTCGTCAAAAGGTTTTCCCAAACGGAATAAAGCAGGGAAGCGTCCCCTTTCACTGTCACTTCCGGGAGTGAGAAGCTCGCCATTATTCCTTTTTCCAGGATACTCCATTGATATTGGTGAACAACACTCTTTAATTGGCCGGTGATATTCACCATTCCCACTTCCATCAAATCCTTTTTACTCTCGATGGAAGATAGGAGCAGCAGCTGTTTTGTCATCTTTGAAAGCCTGTCCACTTCAGAATGTACCACGCCAATATACCGAAGTCTTTCCTGCTCGCTTTTAACGCTATTTTCCAGTAAATTAAGGTAGCCTTTAATATTAGCGAGCGGCGATTGAATATCATGAGAAATATTTGAAATCAATTCCTTTCGCAGCATATCCACTCTTGCTAATTTTTTTGACATTCTCGTAAAATTGGCTGCAAGATTCCCTAATTCATCTTTTCGATCAATATCTAGCTTAATGGAGTAATTTCCCTCTGATATTTCCGTTGTTGCTTTATTTAGCTTTCTAATTGGCTGTACTAAATATTTTGTGCTGATTAGAACCAAAAGAATGCTTAATAGAATCGAAATGACAAGAAGCCAGGCAAATAGAATATGCATTTCATTAAACATTAGTTTAATATCGGGACGGATAAATATGGCATATCTTTCATTTTTGTATTCGAGTGGAACCCCGACAGAATTATTAATTTCATTGGCAAAAAAGCCTGTTACAAAGGTTTTATGAGGAAACTGGCGGATTCCATGAAAAACCTCGCCATGTAATACCTTTTTTGACACCGCATCAGGCAATTCTTTATCCCTAAAAGCAGAACCAAAGTATTGCTTGTCCCCATTTTGATCAACCAAAAGAATTTGATATCCAATTGCCCCAATATGGTCTAAAAAATCATCCAGGCTAATCAATGGATGTTTACCGGCAAAATCAGCTATCTCATATGCAAAATGAGTAATTTTTTCATCATTTTTCTGCTTCAATTTTGCCTGGTAGTAGGCATTGGAGAGGATAAACGAAAAAATCCCGCTAAATAGCATGATCATTATTGTTATAAAAGCAAATTTACTATATAAGGATTTCATCAATATTTTCATAAAACCTCCAGGGAATAACCCACTCCTCTTATAGTTTTAATTACGAAATCCCCTGCGATGTCTGTAAACCGCTCGCGCAGGCGTTTAATATGGACATCCACTGTCCTTTCATCCCCCTCAAAATCAAGACCCCAGATTTTTTCGATTAAATGGCTCCGGCTGAAAACCTGATTCGGATGGGCAGCAAGAAATGATAATAACTCAAATTCCTTTAACGGAAGCAAAAAGATTTTGTTATTGATTTTAACTTCATAGCTTTTTTTATTTATGTACAAAGAACCTAAATGAATATTTGCCACACTTGCATTTCCGTACCGTCTTAATAAAGCATTTACCCTGAATATCAATTCTTTCGGTTCAAACGGTTTAGTTAAATAATCATCCGTTCCTGCCTCGAATCCCTTTTCTTTATCTTCAATCTGGCTTTTAGCCGTCAATAAAATGACAGGGATATCATACAATTTTCGGATATTTGCTGTTAACTGATACCCATCCATTTCAGGCATCATTATATCGACAACGGCCAGGTCACATGGCTCCTTCTCCAAGGCTTTCATAGCCTGATCGCCATTTTCGGCTGCTAATAGGTTATAGCCTTCCTTCAATAAAATACTTTTTACTAAATCGCGAATATACTTATCATCATCAACAATTAATATTGTTCTCATTACTACACCTGCTCATTATTTAACATATGCTATATCCATTGTACCCAATGCTATAAAAATTGAAAAGAATGGTTGTTATACGCGTCTTTATATTTGCCTAAAATTGGACATAATGGTAGGGATTATTTAAAATGAGGTGAGCTGGTGAAAAGAAAGATTATTTGGATTTTCAGTATCTTGTTTATCTTGTTTATGGCTGTGTTATTTGTTTTTTACCTCATAAAGGGGGATTCATCAAGATGGCAGGTTGCTCTTGGCGGCATCTTGGCAAGTGCCCTGCCGCTCCTTTTATTGCGTCTAAAAAATAATCCGTTTAACATACCCATTATTATCATTTATTATATTTTCTTATTCTGCACATTATTTCTCGGTTCAATTGCAAGCTATTACCTTCATTATAAATGGTGGGATTCGACATTACATTTTTTCAAAGGTTGGTATATTGGCTTTATTGGAATAGCGCTTTATAAACGATGGATTCCAAAAAAAGCTACGAAAGATGTTTCAGCCTTCATTCTGTTTCTTTTCGTCCTCTCACTTGCTGTTCTATCAAGTGTACTCTGGGAAATCTATGAGTTTCTTGGGGATTTGACTTTTACACACACAATGCAAAGAGGCGGCAATAAAGATACGATGTATGATTTGTTATGCGGTGTTGCCGGCGGTCTGATTGCTGCTATTTATTCTTTAATAAGAAAAAAGAGGGTTTAGGGAGTTGTGGAAGAAATGAATCGGAAACTTGTACTTTTGTTAAGCACCTTATATGTCATCTTCATGGCAATTTTATCGTTTTATTATCACAATACAGGTGAATCTTTTAAATCGATTGTTGCGATCGGGGGGATTGCATGCGGGGCCATACCCTTATTATTAGCTCTGTTTACTAAGCTGCAGTTCAATTTGCCTATTGTGATTTCTTATTTGATTTTTTTAGTCGGCTCACAGTATCTAGGATCAATCTGCGGCTGGTACGGCCTGGGTTGGTGGGATACCTTTATGCATTTTATCAGCGGGGCCATCCTTGCATTCGCTGGAATTGCTTTATATGAAAGGATGATTCACAGGAATGCCGGCAAAGAAATATCTGCATGGTTTGTCTTCCTTTTCACCTTATCGTTTGCTGCGCTTGGCGGCGTTTTATGGGAAGTATATGAATTTAGCTCAGACCAGCTTTTAGGGATGAACTTACAAGGCGGAGGTAACACGGATACGATGACCGATTTGATTGCCGATACAATTGGAGGTTTAGTGATTGCCATCTGGACTGGTGTAAGGACAAAGATTAAATTAAACAAAAATTAAAATCCACTTAAAAAGCAGTCAAATGATGAACTGACTGCTTTTTTTAAACGATCTATACTGTTACTGCCGCAAAAAACTCATCATATAATGCTTGAACAGCCTTTTTCTCGGCATCTTCCTTCACGCCAAACATCATGCTGACCTCTGATGAGCCTTGGTTGATCATTTCAATATTGACCTTGGCTTTTGCCAATGCTTTAGATGCCCTTGCCATCGTCCCGACATTGCGGCGCATTCCCTCCCCGACAACCATAATGAGAGCTATGCTATGCTCAACTTTCACTTCATCGACATACAGTTCCAATTTAATCCGGTTTACTATTTCTTCCTCCATCTTACCATCCATCTGATTTTCCCGCAAAATGACAGACACATCATCTATTCCTGATGGAGTATGTTCATATGAAATCCCGAATTCCTCAAGTATTCCCAGAAGTTTTCGTCCGAAGCCGACTTCCCGATTCATTAAGTATTTACTTACATAAATACTGCAGAACCCTTTATCACTTGCGATGCCGATCACAGGGCCATTTGTGTTATCCCGCTTATTCACGATTCGCGTTCCCGGTGCAGATGGATTATTGGTATTTTTGATGTGTACTGGTATACCTGCCCTATATGCCGGAACGAGTGCCTCATCGTGCAGCACGGTAAATCCGGCATAGGAAAGCTCTCTCATTTCCCGGTAGGTTAATTCCTTTATTTCTTTTGGCTTTGAAATAATAAATGGATTCACGGAATAAACAGCATCCACATCCGTAAAGTTTTCATAAAGGTCTGCTTTTAAAGCATTTGCCAAAATGGAACCGGTTATATCTGACCCGCTCCTTGAAAAGGTGACTACGCCGCCTTCCCTGCTATAGCCAAAGAATCCTGGAAAAATAAGAATTCCCGGTCGTTCATTTAGTTTATATAACTGGTCGTAGGATTCCGGCAATACCTGTGCATTCCCCGGTTCATCACTGACTAGCAGGCCAGCTTCTTTCGGGTTCACATAAGAAGCCTCCACCCCTTGCGATTGAAAATAAGCAGCTGTCAATTTCGCATTATTGTCTTCACCGCTTGCCTTCATTAAATCCATGAACCGTTCCGGATTAGTCTTATCTGCTCTCACCCTTTTTGTTAAATCGTCGTAAATCTCCTGGATTACCTCATCTGCAAGCGATAATTCAGCAGCAATATCTGAGTACCTTTTTATCACAGCTTCCATTATTTCTTCTGGATTGTGATTTTGTAAACATAGTTCGCCGCATTTTATTAATAAATCAGTTACTTTTGTATCCTGGGGAAACCTCTTCCCCGGGGCAGATACGACCACCACTTTCCGGTCAGGGTCTGATAAGACAATTTGAAAAACCTTCTCAAGCTGTCCCCCTGAAGCTAGCGAAGAACCTCCAAACTTTACGACCTTCATGCATACATCCCCTTAATCAGTAAAAATATAATCTTAATTTTATTACAATTTCAAAAATTTTCAAGTTATTTTTACTTTGTTTATGGACATTTATTTAACCTGTGAGGACACATTGATTGGTCAGTTGTTGATAAGTTCAATAAAATGGGAGAGAATCAAGGCCGTCAGACCCCAAATAGCCTTTTCTTCATAAAGATAAAAATATTCTTCTATCCCCCTTGTCCGCCAATTGTAGTTTTCTCCGCCAACAATTAAATCAAATGGAAAGTTTTCTTCCGGTTCCACTTTGAATTCAATATGATAAATTTCCGGAGGATTTTTGATAAAAAAATCTATTGGCACGGTAAAAATTCCGCCAACCTCTGCTGGATTAGGCTGGATCATATCGGGATTCCGGATGACTCCCACAAAAGGAAAAACCATCATCCCGAAAGGTGACAGCATAAAATCAAGCGGGAAAACCTCTGAAATATCTTTTTCAGTAATTCCTAATTCCTCATTCGTTTCGCGAATGGCAGCAGCTTTTTCATCCAAGTCCTGTGAATCAATTCTCCCTCCGGGAAAACAAATTTCTCCGGGCTGCCTCCGTAAATTCAAGGAACGAATTTCAAATAGGACATGGATGCCGTCATCTTTTTGGATGAGCGGCACCATGACAGCATATTTTGAAAATTTCTTGCTCCCTAAAATAGTTGGTGTGTGTGTGTTGAGTCTAGTCAGAATCTTTTCCAGCTCCATCATATCACCCCGCTTTTAAAAACATATAGCCCTTAATTATGTTCCTACGTTCATTATATAAAAAAATCAACCCAACCACTAATAGTTGAGTTGACACTGTTAAATTCTAATCCCTTTTTTCTACCCAGGAATACATATATACGCGATCCTCCAATTCTGAAGCACTTTTAACTACTTTCAGCGGATGGAAGGTATCAATCATTACAGCCATCTCCAAAGTTTCTTTCTTACCGATGCTTGCTTCTGTTTTCCCCGGGTGAGGGCCATGCGGAATTCCGCCTGGGTGAAGCGTTAATGAGCCTTCCTGAACACCTTTACGGCTCATAAAATTACCATCCACATAATACAGAACCTCATCGCTGTTCACATTGCTGTGATAATAGGGGGCAGGGACCGCTTCTGGATGGTAATCATAAAGCCTTGGCACAAAGGAGCAAACAACAAAGTTATTACCTTCTAGGGTTTGGTGGACAGGCGGGGGCTGATGGACCCTTCCGGTTATAGGTTCGAAATCCTCGATATTGAAAGCCCAAGGATACAGGTAACCATCCCAGCCCACTACGTCGAACGGGTGATGTCCAAGAATGTGTGATGTAACCATACCTCTTGCTTTCGTTAAAATTTCATATTCCCCTATGTGATTATGTGTAACCAATTCCTCCGGGCCGCGGATATCCCGTTCACAGAATGGACTATGCTCAAGCAGCTGCCCGTACTCATTTCGATACCGCCTCGGCGTCGTAATTTGACTGAATGCTTCAACGACAAGCATTTTTGTTGCATCATTTGCGTCCGGTATCACCCGATAGATGGTGCCAATCGGAATAAGCAAATAATCTCCCGGCCTGTAAGCAATTGTCCCAAACATCGTTTCAAGCATCCCGGTGCCGTGATGGATGAAAAGCATCTCATCGCCATCGCCATTTCGGTAAAAGCTTTGCATCGGTACAGTTACATTCGCGAAGCCAATTAATAAATCCTGATTTCCCAAAATATATTCCCGAGCATTTAACGTATCACCTTTCTTTGTAACCTTATTTGTAAGAAAATGACGATGCCTAAGCGCTTGCTGCCCTTCAAATTCCGGATAATAGTCTCCAGCCCGTTCAGCACTAATCACTTCGGTCGGCATGTATTGATGATATAAAATGGATTGGGTTCCGGAGAAGCCCCTTGTTCCCATGACCTGCTCTCTATATAAAGTCCCGTCTTCTTTTTTAAACATCGTATGTCTCTTATGCGGGATTTTCCCCAGTTGACGATAGTACATTACTTCACCTCGTTTTCATCTTTAATAACATTGTTTAAAACTCCCAGATGATCAATCTCCAATTCTATAAAATCTCCCGGCATCAGCCAGCGGTGAACCTCCGTTCCAAGCTCAAGTATACAACCGGTACCAACTGTTCCAGAGCCAATAATTTCACCTGGAAAAAGCGAGACCCCCTTTGAGGCCCTTTCAATCATCTCTCCAAATGAATAATAAATATCTTGCATATTTCCTTCAGAAAGCTTGACGCCGTTCACACGCGCTGTCATCGAAAGATTATAACCCTTTCCTGCTTTTAAGGGATGGAGTTCGTCTTTTGTGACAATCCATGGCCCAATTGATGTGGCGAAATCCTTACCTTTTGCAGGTCCAAGCCCTACCTTCATTTCCTTCTGCTGCAGATTCCTTGCACTCCAGTCATTCAAAATACAATATCCAAAAATATAATCATCTGCAGAAGCAGCTTGAATATTTTTTCCTTCCTTGCCAATAACACAGGCTATTTCCAGTTCAAAATCAAGCCAATTACAATCTGCCGGCTTGGTTATTTCAGCCCCCGGCCCCTTTATCGCCAGATGATTGGAAAAATAAAAGACAGGGACTTCATACCACTCAGGTATCATCTCAAGTCCTCGCTTCTCCCTCGCCGTTTTTACATGCTGTTCGAAGGCATAAAAATCCCGGAGGCTTCTTGGATTGGGGAGAGGCGCGAGCAACCGGATATCGCTAACGTGATAGACACCATGATGGTCGTTTGATAAAATTAATAGGCTTTTGGCATTTTCCAAAAACCTTTCACTTGAATCAAGAAAGTCTAATAGATTGGATGGAAGAAATCCTCCCGATGCTTCATGCATATCCACCACATAATCCTTATCCAGTAAGATTCCGGCCCGCTTTTTTCCATCTTTTTTCTCAAACGTTACAAATCTCATTCACTCACCCAATTTCTGCTTTCTCATCATTTCAAATGTCCTCGCTAACGGGTCGGTAAAAATATTCCCTGCCATTCTCCCAATTGGCTTTAATCCTGCTGTGTCAATTCTCCCATTTCCAAATAATTGATCCTGCACGTGGACATGAACAACCCTGCCAATCACAAGACTGCCTGCGCCTGGAGTCTCACCAAAGTGCAGCACTTGATGCAGTTCACATTCAAGATGAACAAGCGACTCTTTGATTCTCGGAACATTCACCTTGGCGCCAGGTTCTTTTGTCAGGCCCACAAAAGAGATTTCATCGATATTTGATGCGAAATCAATGGCACAATCATTCATTTTCTCAGCAAAACTTTCACTGACTATATTAATGACAAATTGGCCTGTGCTTTCAATATTGACGAGTGTATCCTTTTTGCTTCCATCCGTTCCTCTTCTCATAGGAGAAAAGCAAATAAGCATAGGATCGGCGCAAATGGCTGTAAAAAAGCTAAATGGGGCCGCATTTGATATGCCGTCTTGATCAATGGATGACACAAAGGCAATCGGACGCGGGAGGATTGAGCCTACTAATAGTTTATAGGCTTCTCTCCATTCAAGGTTTTCAGGTGACATCTCCATACTGTACCACTCTCTCTTATTCAATTAACATGTTTAAAAAGGGAGAAATCATTCCCCCTCTGGCCGAACAATATGATAATCCCCTTTAAAATATACTCAACTATTTATTTTTTTATAGGTTGCCCCGTCTCTCCTGCTCCCGCTCAATCGATTCAAACAAAGCTTTAAAGTTTCCTTCTCCAAACCCCCTTGCCCCTTTCCGCTGGATAATTTCTATGAACAAGGTGGGACGGTCCACAATTGGTTTCGTAAATATCTGCAGTAAATAACCTTCGTCATCGCGGTCCACCAAAATATTCATTTCCCGCAGCTTATCAATTTCCTCGTCAATTTCGCCTATCCGTTCAGCTAATGAATCATAATACGTACCAGGTGTGTTAAGGAATTCTACCCCATTCCTTTTTAACGTCGTAACCGTAGAAACGATATTTTCTGTTAATATGGCGAGATGCTGGACTCCTGGGCCATTATTAAATTCCAGGTATTCTTGGATTTGCGATTTGCGTTTCCCTTCTGCCGGTTCATTTATTGGGAATTTAATACGGCCGCCGTTATGCATGACCTTTGACATGAGGGCGGAATATTCAGTCGTAATATCCTTATCCGTAAAATGTTTCATTTCTTTAAAGCCCATAACCTTGGAGTAATAGTCTACCCACTCATCCATGCGCTCCACATTCCCGACAACATGGTCAAAGCCGATTAATCCGGCATCTTCAAATGGCAAATTGGCCGAATATGCTTCATAACCTGGCAGGAATACTCCCTGATAATTCTTCCGTTCAATTAACGTATGGAAGGTATCACCATATGTACCAAGAACGGCCTTCATTACACTTCCTTTTTCATCTTTCATTTCGAATGGTGCCTGGTGGGCAATCGCTCCCCTGGCAATCGCTTCTTCGAAGGCTTTTTGGACATCATCGACCAATAGTGCTACATCCTTTACACCGTCGCCGTGTTTCTTGACAAATTGAGCTACTCTAGAATCCTCTGTATAAGAACTGGTCAAGACAAGGCGGATGTTACGCTGCTTTAACACATAGGAAACGGTTTCACGATTTCCCGTTTCCAATCCGGAATACGCAACCGGCTGAAACCCAAAGGCTGTGCAAAAATAGTGACAGGCCTGTTTCGCGTTCCCGGAATAAATCTCTATATAATCCACATCTTTAACAGGAAAAAAGTCATCCACAAGCTGCTCCGCTCTCACTCTGTTTTCTTTCATCTATGAACCTCCGTTTTTAAAAGTATGAATACTCAGATTAATTTTAATCGGAGGCTGCATGTCCACTCAAGAATTGGAAGTAAAGCAATAACGCTTTTAGGTATTAAAGAATAGTTCTTTAACCATAACAATTTTTTGAAGGAAATAAAAAGAAACATTCTTGGTACCAGAATGTTTCCTCTATTAAAATATTGAATATGTTTTTTGCAAAAATATTTCTTTCATTTGGGCTGAAAAAAATTTTTTTCATTATGATAGAATGGCTCGGTCGTTAGCCATTTGAACACCGCGAATCCGTTTGAATTCTTCTAATAATCGTTCAATGGTCAGCTGTCTTTTGTTCTTTTCATTGACTTCCAAAATGATTTGACCCTTATCCATCATAATTAATCTGTTCCCCAGATCAATTGCCTGCTGCATATTATGGGTAACCATTAAGGTTGTAAGATTATATTTTTCTACAATTCCTTTCGTCAGGTTCGTAATCAGCTCCGCTCTTGATGGGTCGAGGGCAGCGGTATGTTCATCAAGCAGAAGGATTGCCGGCTCGGTAAAAGTCGCCATTAACAAAGAAAGGGCCTGCCGCTCACCTCCAGAAAGGAGCCCAACCTTTGCACTTAAACGATTTTCCAGGCCAAGATGCAAAGATTCCAGCACCTCTCGAAAAAATTCCCTGCGCTTTTTTGTCACCCCTCTTCTCAGTGTCCTTGGGTGATTGCGGGAATAGGCCATCGCCAAATTTTCTTCAATCGTCATGCTCGGGGCCGTCCCCGCCATTGGGTCCTGAAACACACGGCCGATCATTTTTGAACGTCTATATTCCGACATCCCTGTAACATTTTTTCCATTAATCTGAACATTCCCAATGTCCGGATACAAGACTCCTGATATGATGTTCATTAATGTCGATTTTCCGGCACCATTACTGCCTATGACAGTCACGAAATCTCCAGGCTTTAAGGCAAGATTGACATGGTCAATCGCAATCTTTTCATCAGGAGTTCCTTCATTAAAAATCTTATGAATCTGATTTAAGTGCAGCATGATGATTGTCCCCCTTTTTCGGCGCTGATGCCTGCAATCCCAGTAATTTTTCTTCTTTTCTCCGGGCTTTTCGTTTTCTTTCTTTTGAGGCGTCGATGATTTTTGGTGCGGTTAGGGCGATAATAACAATTATGGCTGTAATCAGTTTCATATCACCCGGATCCATGAATTCTGCCCGCAGTGCTAATGTAATGACAATTCGGTAGATAATGGAACCGCCGATTACTGCCAGTGTTGTTCTGGCAATTGTTTTGGTGCCAAAAAGGGCTTCGCCGATAATGACGGATGCCAAGCCAATTACAATCATCCCGATTCCCATCCCTACATCAGCAAATCCCCCCTGCTGGGCAATGAGTGCACCTGAAAAAGCAACCAGTGCGTTTGATAAACCTAAGCCTAAAACAACAAGGACATTTGTATTGGCCGAGAGGCTGCGTATCATCCGCTTGTTGTCTCCTGTGGCCCTGATGGCAAGGCCTATTTCTGTTTGTAAAAACCAATCGGTAATGAATTTTATGAGGAAAGTAGCAACAATCATGAATATCAAAATTCCCCAAGTTTCCGGCAGGCTGTCTCCAAGACCGGCCTTCGATAACAAGCCATTGAAAAAGGCATCAACTCCCGTTTTATCAAACATACCGCCGATTTTCGTAAAAGCAGTATCTGTGTTTAGCAATGGAATGTTTGAGCGCCCCATAATCCTTAGGTTTATAGAATAAAGGGCTATCATCATCAATATTCCCGACAGCAGGTTATTAATTTTTCCAAAGGTATGAAGGAGTCCTGTCATGCACCCTGCCAGGAATCCGGCAAAAAGAGCCATGATGGTTGCCAAAAATGGATCGGTTCCTCCGGATATCAAAACCGCCGCAATCGCGGCACCTGTTACAAAACTGCCATCTACTGTCAAGTCAGGAAAATCCAGAATACGAAAGGAAAGATAGACGCCCAGTGCCATAATCGCATAGATAATACCTGCTTCAAATGAACCAAATATGGCTGTAAACATTGAGATCGTCCTTTCTATCTAATATAATTTTGCCATTGCGAAAATCGCGATGGCACAAGTTTATGTATCAATCAAGGAGCCAGCCGATGGCCGCCTCCTTGATTTCTTATTCGTTTTTATTTTCCATCATAAAAATCGCCCAGCTTGCTCCATTCATCATACACTTTTAGGCCTTGCGCTTCTGCAGCTGCCTTATTGATGACAAGCTTTAGGCTGCTTGGCAGTTCCACTGGTATTTCAGAGGGCTTTTTATTCCCTGTTAAAATATCAACTGCCATTAATCCAGATTGATAGCCTAGGTCAAAATAGCTGAATCCGCTAGCTGCAACTGCACCCTTTTTCATGGAATCAAGTTCACCGACGAAGAGTGGTATTTTTTTGCTGTTGGCGACCGCAATTACGGAATCAAGAGCCGTTACAACTGTATTATCTGTTGGAATATATATAGCATCAACCCGGCCGACAAGGGATTCGGCAGCCTGTTTCACTTCAGATGTATTGGCAACTGATACCTCTACCAGCTTCGCACCCTTTTCTTCTACTAATTTCTTAACTTCCTTGACCTGAACCTCGGAATTTTGTTCCCCTGAGTTAAAAATCACACCAACATTCTTGGCCTTTACAAAATCTGTAATAAAGCTAATTGTCTTTTTGGTAGCTTCTGGATGGTTATCGGTTGTGCCTGTAATGTTTTTCCCTGGCTGATCAAAAGCTTTTACCAGCCCAGCACCGACAGGGTCTGTTACAGATGTAAAAATTATTGGTATTTCCTTTGTTGCATTTAACGCAGCTGTTGCACTTGGAGTAGCATTTGCAAATATTAAGTCTACCTTATCTCCTACAAAATTCTTGGCAATGGATTGAGTATTATTCATGTCAGCCTGAGCGTTTTGCTCATCGTACTTCACCTTAAGGCCTTTGTCCTTTAAAGCCTTCTTAAATCCCTCTGTTGCTGCATCTAATGATGGGTGCGGGGCGAATTGTGAAATCCCGATTGTATATTCTTTATCTTTCCCGCCCTTTTCTGAACTTCCAGATGATTCTTTGCTTCCGCAGCCTGCAAGGAGCAGCATGCCCGCCAGTGCAATGGAAAGCGCCTGAACTTTTTTCTTCATTTAACAATATCCTCCCCAATTCGTTATAAAAAACTAATTTTCTAAAAATTTAATATATTAAAAATTATTCTAGTATCTTTTCCTTAGAAAAGCAATAGAAATACGGAAAATATTTTTTCGCTTTAAAGCGCGATAATGTAAGAAGATTGGAAAATATGAAAAAAGCCTTCTAATTGAATAGAAGGCATGACAAGAATATATTCTATTTTATGAGTGGAGGATCAAATTTATGAATATTACCAATCACGTGTGTTTTCAAGCAATTGATCAATTTCAACCAGCTTACCTTTATGACTATTTTTTTCAGATGTTAGATCTGCAGTGGCTTCTAGTAACATGTCGATATCAATCCAAATGTAACCCATATCTAACCTCCAAATTTTTAATTTTCTTTCATTCAAAAAATAATTCGTTGTTTTCCTGGAATTAATGGGGGTCAATCTTTCTTTAGATGAAAAAACAAGATGCACTAGTAATTTTTCGCATAGATAACATGCAAGGATGAAAAATATTGGATATAACACAAATTCAGAGACAAACCTTAAAGGTTCCTGACAATAAAAAATCCAGCCAGTTTCTTGGCTGGATTTTTTTAATTCACCAAGCTATTAGCAGTATTTTTCAAATCAATTTCTTTATCTTCTTGGTTAAAAAAGTATTTCATCATCGGCGGTGTGACAATTGTAGTGATCAAAACAACAATTACCAAAATGGCAAATAGCTCCTGGCTGATTAATTCCTCATCCAAGCCAATGGTGGCCATAATCAAAGCTACCTCTCCGCGTGACACCATGGCCGAGCCGATTCCAAGTGAGCTTAACTTTGAAAAACCCGCCAGCCTTGCACCAAATGCGGCACCACTTAGTTTTGTTATGATTGCCAGAATGCTAAAAACAGCAATAAGACCCAAATGCTGTACAATTCCATCGAAGCTTGCCTTTACCCCGATGGATGCAAAAAATACCGGCACAAAAATGGAATAGCCAATCGTTTCAACTTTTTCAAAGACTTCCTTCTTATAGTTTGTTCTGCTGATGGAAACCCCTGCAATGTAGGCACCAATAATCGCAGCCACACCAGATAATTCTGCAGCATAAGCAAAAAGGAAGCAGATAATGAGCGCAGCTGAGATGAGTGATTCTGTCACCTTTAAAGGAACAAACTTTTTTAACATCCATGGAACCAGCTTCCAAGCCGCGATAATGGCTGCAACGAAGAAAAGAACTTTATTCAATAACACCAAAGTTAAATTTACTTCGCCTCCGGCCATACTCATTAAAAAGGCCAATGCAATAATCACTACAATATCATCAATCACGGCAGCACCTAAAATAGCGGTTCCTGCTTTAGATTGCATTTTATTAAGTTCTTTCAATGCCTGGACAGAAATACTGACACTTGTAGCCGAAAGCAATAATCCTAAAAATGCTGCTTCAATCATGGTCATATCCATAATCATGCCAGTTATAATGCCTGCAGACATGGGAACGATAATGCCGCTGATTCCGACCAAAGATGATGCCTGCCAGGACCGTTTTAGTTCATCCAGGTCTGTCTCTAGCCCGGCAATGAACATTAACAATAGCACTCCTATTTGGCTAAAATCTTCCAATGCAGCAGTTTCTGAAATCAATCCTAATACCGCGGGTCCTAAGATAATTCCAATAAGCAGTTTTCCAAGTACAGACGGCTGTCCCAGCTTCACACTCAAATCCCCTGCCAGCTTGGAAGCCAATAATATAATTGCCAGTTCAAATATTAATTTCATTCTCTCACCTTTCCTTTTTATAAGGCTTTGTTAAAAATAAAAAAGAGCCTTGTTTCATTCCATTAACAAGCCCTTTCCGATAAACACAAAAAAGCCTGCCAACCAAAGGACATAGATATCCAGTGGTGACAGACTCCTCCAAGTGACAAATATTAAGTTAAAACCATCATATCACAGTTTACTATTTTTATCAAATTGATAATACACCCTACTTGACTCTTCCACTTTTCTTAATCCCATTGTTTTATTTTATCAAAGACTTTCTCCTTCAGAATGGTTAGAAAGGTTCTTTCACCCTTTTGCATTTTTTGTTTATGCCATTCATTAGAGCTAGCTATCGTGATTAATACCAGCCCGGCAATCAGCAAGTAGAACCACCACGGCATATTTCCCCAGTAGGGTCTTGTTTGCAGGAAAAGATTTAATAGTAATACTCCCGCCCCGACGAAGAAATATGATTTTATCTGAAGAAGCATACCTGAAAGCATCGACAGCATGGAAAGGGATCCTAAAATAATCGCATCATATATGGTGTTGCTTGCTAACCCATCCTGAATTAGCAACAGTGAAACAATAATCAGTATCGCCCACTGCATTAGTTTGGTTATGTCAGAATAGCGCTCTTTTAAAATGAACCGAATAAAAATGATGAGAATAATAAACGGCAGTACCCTTATTTCCATTTCCCAAATGGAAGGGATATTCAATTCAAGAATGACAGCATAATACGGTTGTAAAAGAAAGGCTCCACCAAGGATGGACAAGAATGCTGAAGCTTGAGCAGGTACCCTTTTTCTTTGCATCCAAATCGAGATAGCAATCAGGAAACCCGGCAATGCTTGACTCCAAAGCGATTGACCCTGGAAAAAGTACATCAGCCAAAAATAAAGAAATGAAACAAAGGTATATCCATCTATTTTAATTTTCTCAAGCTTCCCATCACTAATGAACAGTTTTTTGTAAACGGTCTGTCCAATGACTGCCATTAATACACCCAACCCGCCGGATAGAAGCATCTTTTCAAAAAGCTGTAAATCACTCATATAAGAAAATTCTGCTGTGGCTAAAAAGGCTATAAATAATGGAACAATGGCAATTACGTCCCATTTTAATAGATGTAAATAGGCAACAACGGCCAAAGCGTAGCCAAAGGTAATCAAATATGGTATCCAGCCAAACGGATAGGTTGCCAACGTGATTCCCGCACCAAGGATGGAAAAAGGTACTAAATAATAAGCTGTGCGTTTTTTTCCGCTTTCTTCAGAAAATGCTGCAAATAGGTAAATAAGAATGCTGGTTATTGGCAATTCATAATTCTCATAATAGCGGGTTACAAAGGAATCAAGACCAGTTGAAACCAAAAGCAGGAGCGATGTAAAACCACTATACAGAAAAACTTTGACCTTCCATTCTCTCCCCGCTAATTTTGTGCTAAGTGCATAAGCGCATAAAGCGATGAAAAAACTGATGTAAGAATCTGTATGATAAGCAAACCATGTAAAGCATAATGCAACAGGATAAACAATGTGACCTGTCCAGGCAAAAGCATTGGATAATAACTTATCCTTTTTCCTGGTTGCCAATGCAATAAATAAAAGGATGGCCGCACTGGTTGGAGCAACTACTGATTGCATCATCTGATTAAATGAGATTTTCTCAGAAATAGCATGGGTAATCGAAAAGTACGCCAGAAGTGATGCAATACTGACAAGAAACGGAATCCATTTCGTTCCTTCTTTTTTATAAAAATAAAAATACATCCCGATACCGATTAATAGGAGCAAAGGCTGCACCCATAATTGATTAATTGGACTTAAATAGGTAAAAATAATCGCCATTGTGTACAAAACCTGAGAGATTATAAAAGATTTCTTAGCTAACTCTTTTTCTCCTGCCTTGTTCCAAATTAGATTTGACAATAGCACAAATAAAGAAGCTCCTGCAAAATTAACTGCATAACCATATTCCTGAAAATACACCGGCGAATTAATATTTACTTCTTCACCAAAAGCCGCCAAGGATAATCCCAGAACACTGGGCAAAATCCATAATGCTGCCTCTTTATAGTATTGCCTTGGTTCCTTTTTAATTAATAAAAATGCAATGATAACGAAAGCAAGGAGCATAGCACCCAGTTCCCACCACTTAAAGCAAGCAGCGGCGAAAACAATCGCCAGCCCCATTAAAACCAGCGCCAAGTCCCTGGTGCTGCTTTGAATAATCCTCAAATACTTGATTCTTAAACTCACCCCAAGCACAATAAAAAGAATATAGCCTGTAAGATACAGTAAAATGGAGAAATGGAGGCTTTCCACTGGTTCAAACAATATAGCAACCGCTTCGTAAATGGCAGACGCGGCAAATGCTGAACTTAAATAAGGAAATAACCATATTGAGCTGCTATTTGATAAATAGACAAAGTTTGCCGCAATAACACAATAGGCAAGGAATAACACAATGCTCGGATTGCCTGATCGAAGCATGATCCCCTCAAGGCTGATATAGACGAAGGCAAATCCAGATATTACTGCACTTGTATATTCAAATGCTTTATCAAGCGTAAATTTACCGCCCAATACCTTCGGAATAAAGACAAAACCAAATCCGATTAACGCATAGATCACTTCGCTAAAGTTATCAAGATAGCTATGCTCTATCAGTTGATATGCCCCATATACAACCATCATACTGAAAATAAAGTGATATTCCTTTCTCCCGCTTACGTACATCATTGATAAATAAATGACTGCTGTCAAAAGCAGATTAAAACTGTAGATGACTTCGCTGTCGTAAAAAAACAACATAAAAAGAGTACTTATAATGAGATTTGCTTGGATATACGGAACAAATTCCTTCATAAACAACGTTAATGATTCTCTGTTTTTCAATTGATGATACACAAAAATTAACAGAGCATTAAAAACCATCATCCCAAGATAAAAGAGATCGATCTTAAGGTTAATACCGGCTAATAAGAATGCAGCCCCAGCAGAAATAGAAACATATGTAAACCAAACAAACAGTCTTGATCTTAATTTTGCTGCAAAGAAAAGATACACGACCGCCGGCAGAAGGCTCCCAAGCATTCCAAGGAAATATCGGCCGTCACCGGAAATCGAAAAATAGGTGCCTAAAAGTCCAAACCACCCAAGGGAAAGAATAAAGATTGGCAAAAATAAACTCCCTAGGACGTTAAACGCAAACGCTGTCTTTTCGATATGCAAAACTTTTTTGGTTAGGCCAGCAATTCCATAAAATAATAAAGATACGATTGCAATTGATCCACTTTTCATGATGCTTGTCATAGATCCCCAATTACTGGTAGCAACAAACAAACCACCAATTAATAAAAAAATTACACCGATATTTAATGACCAAGTAATATTTCTTTCACGGATTTCTTCGGACGAAAGAGCTTTTTTCTCCTTTGGCGGTTTAGGTGGCACCGGCACTGAAATGGGTTCAGCTGTCACTGTCGGCAATGGCATCGCTTCAATCTCTAATAAATCCAAATGATATTGATGGTGTGCCTTCGCAACCGTTTCCACTATGGCATCAGATAGGTATCCTTCTTCACGTAAGGTAAAGAGCTCCTGCCGGAAAATTTTCCTACTCTCATCTCTCATCTTTGCCTCCATAGAATCTCTCCTCAATTATTTACATTGATTTAGGCCAATATTTAAATCTCTTAAATTCCTATTTTTCCCTCTACAGTGTAATTTTACACTATACTTATTTTTTTTCAAGATGTAATTATATAAAAAAAGCAGTGTCCACTCTAACGAGGGATCACTGCTTCATCATTATTACTCGCTTTTTGTTGTTTTGTTTCCTTTTGGGCCTAAATATTCATAGTCATTTGGATTAATGGGTGTATATCCTTCCGGTTTGTAAAAACGGAGTAAATCTTTATAGACAATCTCATCGGACATTTTCAATTCCGTGTTGACTTTGTCGGAAATTTCTTTACATACGTCTGCGTTTTCCATTAATTCGCCCGTTTCAGCTGAGTAGCATTTATCTTTTACTTGAATTGCATCAGTGGAAGCAAAGTCGCCATTTCGGAATAGAGCCCAATTGCGGTGTTCTTTTGAAAGCAAGTCTGAGCCAAATTCCAAGTAATCTTTTGTATCAACACCTAACAAATGAAGAACTGTTGGGCGTACGTCGACTTCCCCGCCAATTTGCTTCTGAACGCCGCCTTTAACTCCTGGAACATGGATAAATAATGGTACACGCTGTAATTTTGCATTCATGGCTGGCGTAATTTCATCTACACCAAGAACTTTGGCCATTGCCTCATTATGGTTTTCAGAAATGCCGTAATGGTCACCATACATTACAATAACAGTATTATCATATAACCCTGATGCTTTTAAGTCATTAAAAAATTGTTCAAATGCTTGATCCATATAGTGAGCGGATTGAAAATACTGGTCAACTACTGTGTCCCCAAAATCACCTGCAGGGAAATCCGTATCCTCTGGGTCCATTTCAAATGGGAAATGGTTGGACAATGAAATAAATTTTGTATAGAACGGCTGCTTTAAGCTCTGTAACAATGGCATGGATTCCGAGAAAAATGGTTTATCCTTCATACCATAGTTTTTAACGTATTCATCTTTCATGCTGTAATATTCAGCATCAAAAAACTGATCATAACCTAACGCTTTATACATAACATTTCGATTCCAGAAGGTTTTATAGTTACCGTGGAATACAGCCGAATTATAGCCATAACCTTTTAAAATAGCAGGTGTTGCCTGGAAAGTATTCTGTGCTTTATTGACGAATACTGCTCCTTGAGCCATAGGATAGAGTGAATTTTCCATTAAAAATTCAGCATCAGATGTTTTCCCCTGCCCAGTCTGATGATAAAAGTTTTCAAAATAGAAAGTATTCCCATCATGTGCCAAGGAATTCAAAAATGGTGTAACTTCCTGTCCATCAGGCATTTTATAATCAATCATAAAGTTTTGGAATGATTCCATTGAAATATAAATTACATTCATTCCTTTAGCTTTACCGAAGTATACTGGATTCGGAGCAGCATAATTCGCTTTCCGATAGTTCTCGACCTCAGTTACATCACTTGAATCTGCTAAAGCACGCTGACTGGATGATTTAATATTTTGAACTACATCATAAATTGTAAAGTTATATGCCCCGAGATATTTAACAAGGTAATTTCGGTCAAAAGAACGAGTAAGCAGCTGTGGACGATCCTTCTCCGCTAACCCAAGATTGAAAAGAAAAGTTGTAATTGCAAACAATAGAACAATCTTAAATGATTTTCTGTTCGTTACCTTGACACCCTTAAACACCGTCAATGCTAAAGCAATTAAAATAAAGAAATCCGTAAAGTAAAAAATATCCAATGGCGACATTAATGAAAGAGCACTGTCGCTTAATTGCCCAGCATTTGTTTTTGTCTGCATTATTACCGGCACTGTAATGAAATCATTAAAAAAGCGATAATAAGCAATATTGGCATACAATAAAAAAGATAATAAGAAGTTTGTAATAATCATGACAAGCTTAGCGCGCTTCTTGAATAACAAGGCAATTCCAAAAAAGAATAGCGCTGAGCTTAAGGGATTTATAAACAACAAAAATTTCTGAAGTGCATTATCAATTCCAAGGTTAAATTCAATTTGATAAGCCGCGTATGTTTTGATCCAAAATAATACGACAGCAATTACGAAGAATGTTATATAACTATTGTTTAGTTTTTTAGGTAGTCTTATTTTATTCATGGTTAAATCTCCTCTCACTTACCAATTATCCTTCGGTAAACGAACCTCAATTACTATATCATATTTTCTGCAAAAATAAAAACATAAATTTTGTTATTTTATGTATAAATTCCTATTAAAATTTATGACATTATTCTTGCTTATTCGACAAAAGGCTGTATTTTTTAAAATAATCTGCTCCTTTTTGAGATTGTGCTCCTATTTCTTTTTATACCTATGCCAGTAAAACGGTGGACATGACTCTTTTCACACTTCAACTATATAAGACGGATGAACGGTATAATAAGTTTCAATTTATTTTGCCCAGAGGATTTAAATGAGTGCAGCACTATTTTTTTCCACTGTATTTTTGAGAGATGACTCATTGTATCGAACATTTCCTGCAATGATAATACAGAATTTTTTAGCAGGCAATATGATTTTTGGCTTATTTTGATGAATAGGAATATTGCATGAATACTTAAGGAAAGAATATAGTCAAATGGTTTTGATTAAATTTGTAGAAAAGGAGTATTGATAATGCCCAGAATTAGACCCGATTTTACAAAAAGTCCTTACTTCGTTGATGAACCAGGAAATTGGCATTTAAAGCCTGGTGCACCAAAGGAATTACAATTGGAATTAGAGAACTATCTTCACATCATTGAGGATATTGACGATCCCGGAAGTATTAACGGCGACAAAATCGAGTATCCATACAACCGTTAATTTTTAAAAAACAGGGGATGATTCCTAGTTTCTTCTATTATATATCTGTAAGCGGTTACAACTAAAATGTTTGTCATTAAGTATAGTGGTGCTGTAAAAAACGCAGACTATAATGAATATTTTTTAGGAGTGGTATTGTGAATGTTAACCGGATTAAACAAATTCTATCTTCTTCAGCCGATATTGAAGTTACATACAATGGTGCATCGGTTTGGATTGACCAATTAAATGAAGACGGAAAAACAGCAACTGTCCATCTTAGGGGACCACTCGAGGAACGGACAATTGTCTCAATCGACGAACTTGCAGAGGAATAAGATTAGATAATTAAGGGTGTCAGGCACCATGTGAAAAATTCACATGGTGCCTGACACCCTTTTTAAACCATATCCTCATTTTCTCTCTCTACATCGCTCGGCTGAGGTTGTTCTTTTTGTACTATGCTTCCAAGCACCTTCCTTTTATCTTGACCAGCATCGTTTCCAGCACTTGGTGCAATATTTGTCATCGGAAGCTGTTCTAATTCCTTTCCTCTTGGCAAAGTGCATCCCTCCTACCGCTTAAATTCCCCATTTAAGGATGTTGGTAAGCAGGGTTTTTTCTTCCAATTAACAGAAAAAGACAACAAATAATTACCTATATTTATTCACGTTTTGGATTCATTATGAAAAAACCAGCGAGAGTTGTGCTGGTTTTTTCATTAGTTCATCTTTAATGTAAATTTGCAAATTGCTCCAAGTCTCGATTCTCGCCAATCACCACAAGAACGTCACCATGGTCAATTATTTTGTCGGGTGAAGGTGAAATATTTATTTCCTCATTATGGCGAATTGCGATAACACTCAGGTTAAATTTCGCTCTTAAATCCAGTTCTCTCAAGGTTTTTCCCACCATTCCGGATGGCACCTTCACTTCTTCTACACTGTAATTTTTCGATAACTCTATAAAATTCAGCACATTGGGTGATAAGAGTTGATGGGCAACTCTTATACCCATATCCCTCTCAGGATGCACAACCCAGTCAGCCCCGAGCTTTTTTAATACTTGTCCATGAAGTTTATTCAGTGCCTTAGCGATTACTTTCTTGATCCCTAGTTCTTTCAAAATAAGTACGCTTAAAATGCTTGCCTGAATATCATTGCCAATTGCAACAATAACAGTATCAAAATTGCGGATTCCAATAGATTTTAATGCCTCTGCATCTGTCGAATCTGCAATGACTGAATGAGTGACATACGGATGAGAATCCTCAACCCTTTCCTCATTTACATCCACACCCAGCACTTCCTGTCCAGATTCAAACAATTTAGCTGCAATACTAAGTCCAAATCTTCCTAAACCAATCACTGCATATTGATTAGCCATTTTCCAAGAATCCTCCTTGGTGAATTACTACCCTATCATGATTTTGCCTTTTGGATAACGGAATGCATCAGGGTTCCTGCGCATTGTTACAGCAAATGCAATCGTCAATGGCCCAACCCTTCCAGCAAACATGGTAAAAATAATCAAACACTTGCCAATGGGAGATAACTCCGGTGTCAATCCCATGGAAAGTCCTACAGTGGCAAAGGCAGAAGTTGCCTCAAAAATAATCATTAAAAGATCTTTGCCTTGCTCTGTAATCGTTAAAATCATGGTCACTACCATTACTAAAAAAAAGCCGCTTAAAGCCACTGTCAATGCCTTATAAATGGTTTCATAAACAATCCTCTGCCGATAAAAAATTACATCCTCCTTGCCGCGTATTTGTGACCAAACGGCCCCGATCAGGGTGGCAAATGTCGTCGTTTTGATCCCGCCCCCGGTTGAACCTGGAGAGGCACCGACAAACATAAGAAATACAATCAATAACAAGGAGGATTGAGTTAATTCTCCAATATTTAATGTATTGGCGCCGGCAGTTCTGGCAGTAACAGATTGAAATAATGACCCAAGAATTTTTCCTGAAAAAGTTAATGGTTTAAGAGTTTTGGTATTTGAAAATTCCAGGAGAAAAATCCCGATTGTACCAACAGCAACTAAGATAAAACTTGTTAGTAAAACTACTTTTGTGTGCAGGGACAAACGTTTGGAGACCCGGAATTCATAAAGTTCATTCATAACAATAAAACCAATTCCCCCTAATGTAATTAAGAGGCAGACCGTTAAAGTGACGGTGGGATCATCTACATACCCTGTCAAGCTGTGAAATTCACCCATTAAATCAAAGCCGGCATTATTAAAATTTGATATTGAATGAAATATGCCATAATAGATTGCCTTCCCGAGAGGCATATCAAAAGAAAAGCGAATGGCAAGCAGGACTGCTCCGACACATTCAATGACGGCAGTAAAAATTAAAATACGCTTTGCTAACCTTACAATCCCCTCCATTGAAAGATTATTGAGAGATTCCTGCAGTAAAATTCTTTCCTTTAATGAAATTCTTTTGCCTAATAGAAAAGCAAAAAGGGTAGCGAAGGTCATGAATCCAAGTCCTCCGACCTGAATCATAAAAAGAATGACTAATTGACCAAAAAGAGTAAATGTAGTCCCCGTGTCAACCACAACGAGCCCAGTTACACAGGTAGCAGAAGTTGCGGTAAATAGTGCGTTTAAAAATGAAAGACCTTGCCCATTAGTGGTCGAAACGGGCAATGTTAACAATAATGCTCCTGTTAAAATAATGAAAGCAAAGCCTAAAACAAGAGTTTGAGACGGGTCAAGATAAAATCTTTTTCGCTGCATAAATAACTTCCTAACCTTGTTATTTGTTTATGAGGAAACATTTTTGAGATATCTAAGACTACTTTTTCCCAAGCTGTCATGAAATATTTAGTGAAATCCCTATTATGTTTCCATTTTTTCCGTTTTAGCTATTTCACGATTGTTTTGTTTCGGATAAACTATAAGTTGGGTTCTCTTACCACAGGAAAAATATACTACTACAATTGAAATCTGTAAATAATAATTATGTCCGGAACCTTTTTTTCAACATAAGAAAATGCTAATTTTTTGTGAATAATTGTGTCATACCTCACTGTTGATAATACAAAATTGTTCTATAATACATAAGAAAATTTTTCCATAAGGGAGATTGATAAATTTACTGAAGGTTAATCTCTAAATGCTGAAAATAATAGGATGGAATGGGTTTGAAGGAGGATTAACATGAATCAAGGAACAAAACAACTATTTATCCAAACTGGAAGCCTTATCACCGGATTTATGGTTTGGGTACTTATTTCTTCACTAATGCCGTTCATCATGGCGGATATCCAATTATCATCAACACAAATCGCCTGGGCTACAGCTGTACCAGTCATACTCGGGTCTCTCCTTAGAGTGCCAATAGGATATTGGACCAACCGGTATGGGGCAAGGCTCTTATTTTCCTTTAGTTTTATCATTCTTCTTATTCCAATCGTGTTAATTAGCTATGCAAACTCACTAATAATATTAATAGTTGGAGGTTTTCTCCTGGGGATCGGCGGAGCTGTTTTTTCCATTGGTGTTACCTCCCTTCCAAAATATTATCCAAAGGCAAAGCATGGATTTATTAATGGAATATATGGTGCAGGGAATATCGGAACAGCCTTTACATCTTTTCTTGCTCCTTTTCTCGCCAATAGGTATGGCTGGCGGACGACAATCCAAATTTACCTAATCATCGTTTTATTTTTCGCCATCCTAAATTTGCTATTAGGTGATCGAAAAGAAAAGAAAGTCATCAATCCTCTATCAGAACAAATCAATGAGGTTTATAAAAATCCAAAACTTTGGTTTTTAAGCTTGTTTTATTTTATAACCTTTGGCTCATTCGTTGCTTTTACTATTTATTTACCTTCCTTCTTAGTTAATCATTTTGAATTAAATAAGGTCGATGCAGGCTTGCGTACTGCTGGATTTATCGCATTAGCCACATTTTTCAGGCCCATCGGCGGCTGGATGGGGGATAAAATCAATCCATATCTAATCCTTATGGCTGTCTTTTTCAGCCTGACTTTTGCTGGTTTTCTTTTAGCGTTTACACCATCACTGCCGATTTACTCTTTCGGCTGTTTATTAGTTGCATTTTTTGCCGGAATTGGTAATGGAGCCATTTTTAAACTCGTTCCGCTTTATTTTTCAAAACAGGCTGGTATTGTGAATGGTATTGTTGCTGCAATTGGAGGCCTTGGAGGTTTTTTCCCTCCCATCATCTTAACCATTCTCTTTAATATTACCGGTCATTATGCAATTGGGTTCATGTCACTATCTGAATTTTCATTAGCGGGCTTGGTCATCGTTGTTTGGCTTTATTTTAATGATAAGCTCGACATTTCCTCGAAAATCGTCGATCATGCTGTCGATGGCATTTGTGTGACTGATGTTAATGGAATTATCCAAAGAGTAAATCCTGCATTTACGAAAATTACCGGATATTTACTGCAAGATGTAGTAGGAAAGACACCGAGCGTGCTGCAATCTGGAGAACATGACAATGCCTTTTACAAAAAAATGTGGGATAGTTTAAATACGAAAGGTATATGGGAAGGGTACATTTGGAATAAACGGAAAAACAATGAAATATATAAAGAATGGTTAACCATCAAAGCGATTAAAGACGAAGCCGGTGAAACCAAAAACTATGTAGGAATGTTCTATGAAGAGAATAAAATTACCCATAAAAGCTAGATGAGACAAGAGGCCATAGATGAAGGCCTCTTTTTTTTCATAAGCTCGATGTGATAATTATTACAACTTTTTGTCATACGTGCCATGTTCACATTTCCTTCACGATTTTTGTGACGTACGTCACAAAAATAAGGTTGCCCTGTGTTTTATAGTAACAACATAAAGAACAACTTTTATTTCGTAATAAACCTAAAAAAATAATAGGGGGAAACAAAAATGGCACGGATAACCTATTGGAATCCAGAAGATGAAAAATTCTGGAAGGCTGAAGGACAAAATCACGCTAGAAGGAATCTTTTAATTTCGGTACCATCCTTAATGCTTGCCTTTATTGTTTGGCAGATTTGGTCAGTTATTGCAGTAAGACTTAATGATATCGGCTTTCACTATACTGAAGAACAATTACTTACACTTGCTGCTATTCCAGGTCTGGTCGGTGCAACACTTCGATTTCTCTATACATTCGCTGTTGGAACATTCGGCGGAAAAAACTGGACTGTTATTTCAACTGCTATCTTAGCAATTCCGGCAATTGGCATTGGTTTTGCCGTCCAAAATCCAGACACACCATACTCAATCATGCTCTTACTAGCTGCACTTTGCGGTCTTGGAGGCGGTAACTTCTCATCTTCGTCTGCCAATATCAGCTTTCTCTTTCCTAAAAAAGAAAAAGGAACTGCACTCGGCATTAATGGCGGCTTAGGAAATATGGGAGTATCAGTCGTACAGTTTGTCACACCATTAATTATTACATCTGGAACCTTTGCACTCGTAGGCGGCAAACAAGTATTAGCAACCGGTAAAGAGGTTTGGTTACAAAATGCCGCTTTTGTCTGGGTCATTCCAATTGTCATTCTTACATTACTTGCACTATTTAAAATGGATAATGTTCCAGGCGCAAAACAATCTGTCGCAGAACAATTTGTCATCGTGAAACGGAAGCATACTTGGATTATGACAATTCTTTATATTGGAACTTTCGGCTCTTTCATAGGATATTCAGCGGCATTCCCGCTTCTATTAAAATCCCAATTTCCTGAGCATATCTCACTAGCCTTTCTTGGAGCATTAGTGGCAGCAGCAGCAAGACCTGTTGGCGGCTGGATTTCTGATAAACTCGGCGGTGCTAAAATAACAGCTTATGTTTTTGTAGTTATGGCAATAGGTGCCATAGGGGTAATCTACTTCCTGAATGCTAAGCAATTTGCCGGGTTCCTGATCTCATTCCTGATTCTATTCCTTGCATCTGGTATCGGTTCTGGTTCTACCTTCCAAATGATACCGAATATCTTTGTTCCAAAGGAAGCAGCTCCAGTCATCGGGTTTTCTGCAGCATTTGCCGCATATGGTTCATTCTTAATACCAAAGCTGTTCGCATGGTCTATTAAAGCAACTGAGTCATATGTAACAGCGTTCTATATCTTTATCGGTTTTTATGTCATCTCATTTGCACTAAACTGGTATTACTATCAAAGAAAAGAAACAGTTGTTGAAACACCTGTTAAACAAGCCGGATAATACGGCTTGTTGTTTTATAAAAGAAAAAAAACTGCCTTTCAAGGCAGTCAGGCTGTCGAATAACTCTCGGCAGCCTCTTATTTTATTCATTCACTTCAATAATTCACTGCGCTAATTTGGTATAATATTATTGGTGTATAGGCTTTTAAACAGGTCTGTTGATTGGCGCTCCAG
>CAYNUT010000032.1:0-30651 GCA_964400595.1 uncultured Neobacillus sp.
GGTGTCTAATGACCGGAAATTCGTCAGACCGTCTTATTAGGAAGACAGGTACAAAACAAGATAAAGCTTGAGGGAATATAATTGGCCCTCAGGCTTTTTTTATAAATCAGTATGACAAATTTTACAAATAAGAAATATATCAAAATCCTTCATACTGCTGTGAAACTATCCGGATGCCCGCATTAATACTATTTAAAGTGCTGTAAAACCGTTCCTTTCCCATCCTCCACCATTATTTCAGCGAAGGCCCCATTAATGAAGGTAATTTGCGGCGGGACATGGCCGCAATCAATATCATAAATAATTGGTATTTGAAGTTCATCTGAAAGTTCTCTATAAACATCCTCGACTGAATAATTTTCAACAGGATGGTTTGCCGGGCTCCTTCCAAACAAAATGCCTGAACATTGTTCGAACCAGCCTGCCAGCTTCATTTGCACCAATGACCTGCGTAAATCTGTTGTTGATAGCTCGCAATTTTCTAAATACCATAATACTGGTTCACCATTCAAAAACTGCTGTCTAAAACCTTGTACGTTTCCAAATGGTGTGCCGATTAAATGCCTGATTACATCTATACATCCTCCAAGTAACCGTCCTTGGATTTTTACACTGCAATTGGATGTGGTTTTCCAATAGGTTTGCTCTGTCAGATGAAATACACATAGCGAAGGATTATCGTGCTGCCATTCCCTTTGGTATTTTTCAGAGGAATATTGGAGAATGGATTCTCCCGACCTAGTGGATAAAACAGAATGCCACATTTTCGTCGTTTCATCGGAATATTCCCCTCTTAAATCGACTAAATTGGTTCCGTGTGCTGTAGCTACTCCTGTTTTTAAAGTGGTTGCCAGTAATAGTACACTGATATCTGAGTAGCCTATTATCCACTTTTCTTTCATACTATCAAAATCAATGTATTCTAATATCTCAATTAAAAGTTCCCCGCCCCATGGCGGTATAATGAGATCGATATGATTATTTTGCATCATTTCATTAAATTCATCTGCACGTTTTTTGGCAGAGGATGATTTAGCTTTATTTTGAGTCCAAACGGTATCACCAAAAAAGACTTTAAATCCTTTCATCTCCATCCGTTTAAAAGCAAGTCCAACCATATCATGCAAATCAGCATGAACTCCGGACGAAGGTGCTGTAACACCGATTGTTGCTCCTTTTTTTAAAAAGGGATATCTAATCATGCCTATTTCCCCCCGCAAAAACTTTTCATTATTTTACCAAACAGAAGGCAGGTCAACAAGAACTAATTTGGAACATAAACTTCAAGTTTGTTATATCAGAAAAACACACTAAGAATTAGCATGATTCCGTTTTTTTGTGTGTAAAATAAATCTATTAAATTTTAATTTAACAAAACAAGACAGGACCCTTTGAAAGGTATCCTGTCTCAAATTAGTTTCTTCTAAATCGTTACCAATTCTTCTTCTTTTTTGGTAACAAGCGATTCAATTACATATGCTCTTTCAAAGGCATCTTTTATGGCGTTTGTAATCGAACCTGGGTTGAATGCGTCACCGATTACAAAAACATTGTCAAAATATCTCCGATAGGATTCTTCCAATGGATTATAGGAATCGGTTCCCATGGAGAACACGATGTGATCCACTTCCATTTCTTGTTGGTTGTCAAAGATGATGGAATTTGGAAGGATTTTCGTTACTTTTTGACCTTCCATAATCTCGACATTGAGCTTGTTCAATCGATTTAACAGCATCATCCGTGTTGGCGCGGATACTTTTGCACCGGTGGCAGTAGGGACATCTACTAAGGTGACTTCGTTACCCTTTTCAGCCAGCTGTCTTGTGATACTATAACAAACCATCCCGCTTCCCACTACAACTATTCTCTTGTTTGTGAATGCTTTCCGTTCCAAAAGGACATCTTCATAATCACAAACATTTGTAAAATCACTTCCCGCTATATCAGGAATAATTGGTTTGGCGCCGGTTGCCAGGAAAACGGCATAAGGATCCAATGCTTTGATTTTTTCAATGGTTGCCTCTGTGTTAAGGCGAACATCCACATGCAGCCGTTCCATTTCATTGCGGTGATAATCTATGATCCAATTCATTTTTTCCTTCGCTACCGGTGTAGTCACAAGATGCAACTGGCCGCCAAGTTTATCATCCTTTTCAAAAATGGTTACATCATACCCTTTTAGTGATAGAACTCTGGCTGCTTCCATTCCGCCAGGACCGCCGCCTACAATCGCCACATGGCGCTTGTCATTAATCCTTTCGAATTCCTTAAACTCCAGCTCCCGTCCTGCGCGAATGTTGACAGAACACTGTACATGAGAGTGTCCATTCACTGAATGAATACAGTGGAGGCAGCAAATACATTTTCTGATTTCTTTTTCACGGCCTTCATTGGCTTTGCGGGCCCATTCCGGATCGGCAATATGTCCTCGTCCCATCGCAATAAAATCCGCCCTGCCCTCTGCTAAAATGGTTTCGGCAAATTCCGGTTCACGAATGACCCCTACCGTAATGACTGGGATATTGACAGTTTTTTTAATTTCTTCTGTAAGGTGGACACGCCAGCCTTGCGGGTACATCATCGATTCGATGATTTTATCGGAGGATTCATAGGTGCCAACACTCACGTGAATCGCATCAATCCCCAAATTTTCTAAATACTGGCATATTTCCTTGCCCTCTTCAATATCAATACCACCTTCAACAAATTCATCGACACTTAATCGTACGGTAACCGGGTAATCCTCACCGCATTTTTCCCGGATGCCAGCAATAATTTCTTTTAAAAATCTCATTCTATTTTCAAAACTGCCGCCATATTCGTCTGTCCGTAAATTAGTAGACGGACTCAAGAATTGGTTTATTAAATAGCCGTGTGCTGCGTGGACCTCTACCCCATCAATGCCGGCTAATTTGCATCTAACTGCACCTGCTGTAAATTTATTGACTAACTCTTTGACTTCTGCGGTTGTTAATTCCCTTGGTTCTTCCCCGATCGCTGCACAGGTAACAGGACTCGGAGCGACGATTTGCTTTCCGCCAGTCAACTGCGTGTTGGATTGTCTTCCGGCATGATGAATCTGGACAAAAAGTTTTGCATCATATTTATGTACGGCATTTGCTAAACGCGATAGTCCCGGTATGAAACGATTGTCATCAATCCTGAGTTGATTTGTCATTCCTTTTCCAAATTCATTATCAATGCATGTAAATTCAACAATAATTAAGCCAGTTCCGCCTTTTGCTCTTTCTTCATAATAGGCAATTTGGTGGTCTGTGACCTCCCCGTTGGGACCAGCTAAATTGGTTGCCATTGGCGGCATGACAATTCGGTTTTTGACAGATAATTTCCCTATTCTTCCTTCTGCAAATAAATGACTGTACTTCAATTTTCACTCCTCCTTTAGTTTGCTCAGTATTTCACATAAAGTGTTATGAAGAAAATATTTCCAATCCTTATTATAAACTTATGAAATGGAAATATTGTGAAATCAATGTGACAAATTTTAGCAGTTAAGGTTTCAGGTTAATTGATAGAAGTGGATTTTGTCCACGAAATATGGAGTAACATGGGATTTCGGACGGTAATCGTTGTGATGATTGATCCAGTCCCATAACGTTTTCATTCAAAAAACTTAAACTATCTTGATATTTTTTTAACAAGGATACCTCATGAGGACATAAGTTGCTCTTTTTTTCATATTCAGTCCTCATGACCGCCTTATGTGGACTGAAATTTCTTCTTTTCCAATTTTCGGTCCTCATGACCGCCTTATGTGGACTGAAATTTCTTCTTTTCCAATTTTCGGTCCTCATGACTGCCTTATGTGGACTGAAATTTACTCTTTTTCCATTTTCAGTCCTCATGACTGCCTTATGTGGACTGAAATTTACTCTTTTTCCATTTTCGGTCCTCATGCCCCCCTCATGTGGACTGAAAGGTACTCTTTTTCGATTTTCAGTCCTCATGACCGTCTTATGTGGACTGAAATTTCTTCTTTTCCAATTTTCAGCCCTCATGGTCCCCTGCTTTCCTTCTATCCAACACTGCCTGTCAATGCTGGCAGTGTTCTTTAAAATTTATGATTTCGTTCAGTAAAGTCCTTTTAATGGAAATTTGTTTAAAATTATTTTTAACAATTTAGGGGCCCCAGCTTTATTTCAAGAGGCCGGAGCTCTTTTTGGTTAGCTCTTTTTAATAATCTTCAATTTATTCCCCTTCGCATCATCCTTTAAATAAAATCCCTGGCGGGGTTCTAGATAAAATGACAGAGGGCATTGCATGTTCCTGGCCACTGTTTCCCTTAATTGATTCGCTGTTTGATGCTTGGCTTGAAAGGCGCTCTTCTTCATATTAATAACGATCGTATGTCCATAGTTTGTAAGGACTTCCGTCTGCTTCACGCTTTGGGCGCGGACATCCTTTACATGCATAAGCGAAAACCAGACACAATTTCTTTTTTTCAAAGAATGGGTAGGCAGGAGATATATTCCCAGATGGGGATTGACCGTGATTGGATACATATACTGCTCGCCAAGAAGTTTTTTTGAACTCAGCAGTGCCCCCTGCATACTTGAACCTATTTGCAATAAGCTGGCATCTATAACTTGAGTTGGCGTTTGATCGACGAGAAAGGTATCCTCCCCTTCTATGACTCTAGTGGTCAGTTTGCCGTAGCTATCGTACTCACCAGTCAATAAAACTGTTTTTTCATTGATCATATAAACCTTTTTAATTGTCATTCCGTTACCCTCCCGTAATTTTTCTTGAAAATTCAGCGATTAAGGGTATACTTAACATCAAGTTGGTATACCCAGCTTATGACTGCCCTCGGGTTATGTCTGCCTGGACTGTCTGCCCGTGGGCTTCATGATTCCTTTACATCCCGCTCACCTCCCCTGCTGCTGCAGCCACTTTAATAGGTTTTCAACAGTGGCTTTATCTTTATATAAAAAACAAAACCCTTGCCTGTTCTCCCTCTTGAAATTCTGCCAGACAGGATTTGTCCTGCTCCAATTGATTCCTGCTAATTTTTCCATCCTTGACCGTAATTGCTGCATACGCTCCGTAAATGGTGTTTTCTCAAGATTTCGATTGGCGTAATAAGCAAGACTATACAACAATATAGGATCAGTCAGCATCGACTGAGAGAAATCGCCGATTTTTTCCGGCGGATACAGTTTAAACAATTCTGCAAACCATTCGTTGATGAGGTTTACATATTCGTTTGTTCCCAAATAGGGATTATGAATTTGATTGACAATCCGGTAAACCATTTTCCCGCTTAGAAAAATGACAGTAATTTGCCGGAGCTGGGAAAGGGATAACAGCTTTTTGTTTCTCGGCCTTTTGACAGCACTTTTTTCTACCTCAACTCCTGCAAGCTTCAGCTGTTCATTTGTATCTAAAACCTTCGTTGTGATCTGGTTCAAAATATTTCTTGTGTCCATGGTAATCCGTTTTACTAAAGCTACCTTATGACCATGGCGATTAAAGTCTATATAAAGCTGATCCATTTCATTTTTCGAGAGACCCTCAAATAACAAAACCGACAGTTCCGTTTTTTTCAAAAATTGGAGGATCTTTTCGCCGCAAAAACTTTCTATTTCTTTGTCGCTCCTCATCGTCCGGTAAGCAAAGTCTTCTATAGAACAAAATGCCTTTAACCGTTTATTCCCATCGATGATGGTTAAATTTTCTGCCCTTCCTTTTAAAAAACTGCCGGGTGAAACATTGGCAATAATGGCTGGAAAATAAATTTGTTCTTGAAAAATATTTTCGATAATATAATTCTTGATCTCCCTTACATGAATTTTATTCACATCCCGAAGAATCGCCTGGCCCTCATTGACCATTGCTGTCAGGTCAAGTATGGAACAGGTTGCAATGGTTTGATGTTTAGAAAATACAAAATCAATAATCAACTATGTCCTCCCTTTCTTTCTTTTTCAATGATTTTTAGGAAATTCATGGTGGTTTGTTGTATGGCCGTGATGGTTGAGTGGTATTTTATTCTTTTTGCTGCAGAGTCATAAAGATGGATAAAAAGCGGGTCATTATGCTTCCATGTGCACAATTGCTTTAAGGGTTTCAGTAATCGGATTGCTTCTAGGTGAGTGATGGAGTATTTCTTGGTGAGGGAATAAATCGTGTTGGCTAAGGCAATCTGAATTCCCGACAGCCCGGTGACATAACGCCTGCGGTTGGCCATGAGCTTTGGAAAAAGCTGATTCCACGTTTCAAAGAATTCTAATGAAATCGTGATAAACTCATTCATCTGGCATTCCTGAATATTGGCGGCACGCTGCTTGACGGACAAGTTCCCTTCAAATAAAGCTGCTAAGCATTTTCTCATAACGGCTAATGAGGTTACTGCGGAGTTTTGATCGGTGAGACGAGAGAGCTCTTGTTCAATTTCAAATTCATTTTCTAATTTTCCAGCCAATATTCTCGTTAATTCTGCATAACCATCTCTTCGGTCGAATTGTATAACCCAACCAGTGCAGGCTGATCTTTGCTGCAAATGAATATCTGATATGAAGTTTCTTTCTTCCCTTGGAGTGAGGTTTAAATAAATCTGCATGGCAACAGGATATGTTTTTAGTTTTTCAATATAACCCTGTATTTTGAGAGCCTTCTTATTCTTTCCTGATTCCTCGGCTTTCTCCAATTGTGAATGAAGATGACTCAGTGCAGAGGACATCGCACTGGCGCGATACTTGCCGTCTAGTATGTATAGTTTACTGCCCTGATCCAGGGACCATCCCTGGCTGCCATGTTTGAGCGCCCCCCGTGCCGAAAAGATAAATGGGGGAAAATAAAGATCTTTGCCCTTCAATGCCTGTAAAATAAATTCTCTCATTTCTGCTCTTTGCTGCGGCTCAACTTTTCCGCAGCTCTCACGATCCACCTCCAAAATTGCTTCAATAGTTGAAAAACCCACCTGTGTAATTAAAACTTTTTTTCCAAATTGATGATAACCTTTGCCATTGATAATTGTTTTAAAACCAATATTCGACTCCATCTTCCACCTCCCGACATCATTATATTTATTTCGCGCTATAAAAGTAAATTATTATTAGCAGTTTTTTAAAAATTTTTACTTTACCTGTTTTTCTTGCATTTAACGGAATATTGACCGATTTTTATTTTCGTAGTATAATGCACCACTCCCTTTGATATAATATTTTTTCGCAGGTTTCATGAAATAAAATTTCTGAAAAAACGGAAATTCCAGCAGATTCCAGTTAAATTAACATGGACATTTTCCCTATAGGTCAGCTATTTATATTGTGTTTGCAGAAAATTTATATTTCAAAAAATATTCATAAATTGGTAACTAACTCCCATTTTTGGCCCACTTTTGTCACTTGAAAAGCAAAAAGCTGCCAAAGGGCAGCGAATGGAATTTTTATATAAGCGGTTTACCTGCATCAGGGGAAAGATTGGGGTCTCCCCCGCCAAGAATGAACACATCTTGGCTTAAATCAATTTCATCGTCGATCAGGTTCTTTTCGATTGTTTCAGCTGTTTTGGTATTGACTGTTTCCTTCACACTATTCCGGACTTCCTGTGGTAATGGTTCATTATCTTTATACATCTGTTTCACCACCTTTTGAATGGTAGTGTATGAATATCTATCAGCAGGTATTCAATCATTTTATCCTGATACGCGGATCCAAAAGAATATAAAGAATATCTACAATGATGATTACGAGAATAAATAGGAAGGAAAAGAGCAAGGTGGTTCCCATGATTACGGAGTAGTCATTAACAGAGATTGATCGGACAAATTGTTCACCGAGGCCGGGAACGCTAAATATTTGCTCGATCACCAGTGTGCCTGTCATAAGAGATACAGCTAAGGGTCCCAAGACTGTCACGACCGGGATCATCGCATTCCTGATGGCGTGCTTGGTGATAATCTCGAATTGGCTCAACCCCTTCGCTTTTGCTAATGTAATAAAGTCTGAGTTTAAAACTTCTATCATTTCCGTCCGCATAAATCTGGCCGTAATGGAAATCGGAAATACGGATAATGCAAGGGTTGGCAGAATCGTATATTCCGGACCCTTCCAAAGCATGACAGGAAGCAGGTCCAATTTGACAGCGACGTAATATTGCAGAAGTCCTGCAAAGATAAATGAGGGAACGGATATTCCTATGACTGCAAAAAGTGTTGAACCGTAATCCAGCCAAGTATTGCGCCTGACCGCGGCTAGAATGCCGAGAGCCATTCCGGCCAACGAACCCAAAACCATTGCTTGAAATCCAAGAAGTGCGGAAGGACCAATTCGGTCTGAAATCAACTCCGAAACCGGGATGTTATCGAATTGGAACGAAATACCCAAATCCGCTTTTATTAGGTTTCCCATATATTTAACATACTGAACCGGAACAGGATCTCCTAAACCATACTTGTCTTCCATAATTTTCAGTTGAAACTGGGTTAATTTTTCTGCGTTATTAAACGGGGTGCCGGGGAGAAATTTCATTAAAAAAAACGTAAAACTCATAGTCAGAAATAGGGTAATAATCATCAAGAATAACCGTCTGATTAAAAATCTAAGCATACATCCTCCCCAAAACTATTTTTTTATTAGATTATACTACTACATTTAAAACATTTTCCAGAATTTTATAAAAATTTATTCTATAAGCGTTGCACGAGGTTTAAAAGAAACAAGGGGATTAAATTTACTTATTAAATAGTAGTGTATAAATTTCCAGTTTCAGTTATTCAATCCCCTTTACTATCAGCTTCTTAAAGATATTCTTCCCAGACATGCCGTGGAAATCCGTTTTTGATGATTTTGACTCTGGGTACACTGTGCTAACAAAGGGTAATCCTTACATTACGAGGGTCTGAACATTAGGCTCAGGCCCTTATTTTTAAGTTCATAATGTCTTTTGCACTAGAGTTATTTATTTTTCTTTGAACCAATCATTCCGTAATCCTTTATCGTAATCGATACCTCATAGGTGATAGGAATCTCACTAAATTTTTCATCCCAATTGCCCTTCACATTATTCCAAACTTTAGGATACTTGATTCGCAATTGGTTGCCAAATCCCCCAACATCTACCCCGAATTCCTTTTGCATTTTTTTTGTGGTATTTACTACTAAGCGCTTCACTTCTTTCTCAGCCGCATTTTCTATGTGTTTAATAGTTGTATTTTTAAAATCAGGTTTAAAGTGAGGATTCCAATATTCAGCGATTCTTCCCTCTGACTCAATTTTTACATCAAACGAAATTCTATCACCGGTAACATGCGGCTTAATTTTGCTTTTCATTGACTGAATCTGATAATATGTGGGTTTATCCGACTTTTTTTGGAAGGCTTTTACCGCTCCGCTTTTACCTTCTCCTGTTATCCAATTTATGCCTTCAATCTCTTCCTTATTAAGAATCCCAATCATCTTGTTTGTTCTTCCTTTTATTACGGCCGCTCCATTAAAATCAATTTCTCCCTTTTTTACATCAATCAGCTGTATAAGGAAGCTGGTCTGCGAGTTCGATTTTCCCCAAATCTTCATTAAAGAGAGGTGCCTCAATGCTCTGGTTGTAAGTTCCTGTTCTGCAATTTCTACCAAGCGAATTGCAGGAATGACGTCGGCATCCTTTGATTCGAGAGCTCGTGCAGCTTCTCCTCTAGAAATAAAGATTAAGGTACTTCCTCTAATATCGATATCCCGAAAGAACAAATCTGTTATTTCTCTAATTGGCTCTTCACGAGCAAGATCTTGCCCAATAATCACTGCTTTTTCATGTGCCCCTGAAATAGGACCCTCTCTTCGTAAGGTCGTTTCCCAACCGTTTGGTTCTTGTGAAATTCCTGTCGCAGAGACATTAGTATAAGGTTTTTGTTGTGGTGATTTGCTAGTTGAATTACCGATTGCTTTTGGTATTACATATTGAAGAGTTGATTGTATTTTTCCATCTTTTGCTTTATCTACAGCTGTACCAACGGCGATATTTAGATCTTCAATGGGCTTGCTGCTCCAGCAACCTGACAGCACAAAAAGTAAAAACATCGAGACAAAAGAGTTTCTTAGTAAAGGTTTACATTTTTTCATATTTTCTTTCCTTCACCTTTGAAATAATGAAAAGGACCACCGGCATAATAAAAAAGAAATAAAGGGCGAAATTACCCAGCATATCTGCCATTTTAAATACCTCATTTATATTTTTAGGAATCATAGAAACGAAATAAATGAGCGGTATTAAACAATAAATAAATAAGTGAGTACTTGTCGAAAAAATCTGATTTAATCCTAGAGTAGCTATAAATAATGCAATGACATACGTAGCGAATATTTGCATAATCCAAATGACAAGAATGAGGGAATCGAACCGTTCAAATAAAAGGCCTTTGATTTCAAAGCTTCGAATAAATGTAAGTACAGGCCATGTTTGTGTCAGCACTGCGTCTACGGAAATGGAACCTATTACGATTACCTCTGTAATGGTATAAAAGATAAAGGGTATTCCAACTCCAAGTAATGGAACTTTTGTTACCTTGTTTTTTTCTTTCATAAACATATAAATGAAAAGGAGAATTTCGAAGCCTGCAAAGGAAAGAGAGGAGGTTGTTAACCCCTTTAAGACGGGCCTAACCCCTGACCCTAACACTGGACGTAAATTATCAACCTCAAATAATTCGATGCCTAAAAACATGCCGAAAAGGAAAAAAAGAACCGTAATTGGGAAAATAATTTCTAATAACCGAGCAATGGCATTTACCCCACCCTGAACTAAGTAAAGACCAATCCATAAAAATGGCATCATAATAGCCCATGTTGGCGTTCCCTGAAGTAAGAATAATCGTGTATTTTCAGCCATAGTTCGAACCTCATATGCGGATAACGCAATATAATAGCAGATAACTGTTAAACTTAGCAGCGAACCTAACCATTTCCCAACAAGTTTTTGATTAAATTGATAGAAAGTTTCGTTCGGATATCTTTGGCATAGTTTTAATATGATTACCGCTACAAGAGTAATAATTAATCCACCCACAATTATTGCGATCCAAGAATCGGGGGTTTTGATTTTCTCTGTCGTGGTTCTGGGCAGCGTTAAAATCCCTGCACCGAAAATAAAATTTGTTATAAACATTACTGCTTGTTGAGAAGTTATTCGATCTAAAGGACGAGAATTCATAATTAGTCAACTCCTTTCGAACCGTTACCTTTTTCTTACTGAATCTTTTGGTTGCAACAGTTTTGGACGGCGTTTCATCAGGAATAGGGGGAGCCGTATCATGAAGTCCTTCCAATCATTCAATCGAAATGATACAGCAGGGCTCACATATGGAATGCCAAAACTTTTAAGCCTGACCAAATGGCTGCACAGCAACAGGAAGAACAGAACGACTCCATATAATCCAAACACACTAGCAAATAGCATTGAGGCAAAGCGAAGAATTCTTAATGCAACCCCTACATTATATTGCGGGAGCGCGAATGAAGATATGGCCGTGACAGCAACTACGATGACCATGATTGGACTAACTATTCCTGCTTGCACTGCTGCTTCTCCAATGACTAAACCGCCCACGATCCCTATAGATTGTCCAATTGGTTTTGGTAAACGAAGCCCGGCTTCTCTTAATACTTCTATAGATACTTCCATTATGAGTGCCTCAATTAGAGGGGGAAAAGGAACTCCCTCTCTGGTGGCTGCAATGGAAAAAACGAGCTTGGTTGGAATTAATCCCGGATGAAAGGAAATAAAAGCAATATATAACGAAGGAACAAATAAAGAAATAAAGGCTGAAGCATAACGTAATAAACGAATTAATGTCGCAGCCATCCATCTTTCGTAATAGTCCTCAGGTGACTGCAACAGCATATGGAAGGTAACAGGAACAATTAAGGCAAAAGGTGAGCCGTCCAACAGTAATGCGATCCTTCCTTCCATCAAAGCACCCATAACACGATCAGGTCGTTCTGTACTTTGCACTTGCGGGAATGGACTTAAAAAATTATCTTCAATTAAATGTTCAATATAACTAGAGTCATGTACATCATCAATTTTTATTTTATTAATCCGTTGCTTAACCTCTTCCAATAAATGAGGGTCCACAATATCCTTCATGTAGATAATGACTAGGTCTTTTTTGGACCGCTCTCCTACCTGAGAGCTGATTATGGATAAGTTTTGATCTTTTCCATGCCGCCTTAGTAGAGCAGTATTATCCTTTAGATTTTCAATAAAGCCTACCCTGGGTCCACGTACCAATGACTCAGTAGGCGGCTCATCAATATTTCTTGTTTTAGCTTTAGCACCGCCAACCAGGAACACGTCGTCTAGACCATCGACTAAAATCGCAATTGACCCAAACATGACTCCGGAGGTTATATCTTTAAGAGTACGAACTTCAATTAAGCCGGATACAGATAGGGCTTGGTTTTTAATATACTCTTTTAAGGAGGAGTTTTTTAATGGATGGCCGGTTTCTTTGGGTGAAGTCGACATGAAAGCAACCAAAATATGATTATTAATAACATCCTCATCTGCAAACCCATCTATAAAAATAATGGCAATACGAATACCCGTTGTTCCCATTTGAAACTCACGAAATTTTACATCTGAATTATGCCCAATCTCGTTGCGAATTAGATTCAAATCTGCCGTAAGATTGCCGGTAATTTCATTTATAGATTGACATGGCTGATTATCCTGTTTTGCATTTTTGGCAGATTCCTCAATCTTCATCCGGTTTTTGTTTAGCTTCCGCCATTTCACTAATCATCACTCTTTCTCTAATGAATGAATCCATTTGAAAAATTTAAAAAATCCAAGTGGAACTAAAAATGTAATAAATGCCTGCACGAAAATGATATAGTCCGGTATTAGAGAAAGAATTTTCTTGAACATAACAACCACTCCTATAAATGCTCAGAAGTAATTTCGTTAGAACGTTTGAGAGTATATTTGATTGTAGTATTTACTTTTTATGTTAAAATTATCCGATTATTGGATTGTAATTGATCCTGCTTTTATCGTCTAAAAAACACTCATTCGGCTGCTTCTACAATCAAAGGACCCTCAAATGAAATGAGGGTCCTTTGGTCGTTATTTTGGATAAAGAATCTCGTCAATGATTCCATATTCTTTAGCTTCCTCGGCACTCATAAAGTAATCACGGTCGGTGTCATTTGCTACTTTTTCCACCGGCTGCCCGGTTCTCTCCGAAATAATTTGATTGATGTGCCCGCGTAACTTAATGATGCGCCGGGCCGAGATTTCAATTTCCGTTGCCTGACCTTTTGCACCGCCAAGAGGCTGATGGATCATGATTTCGCTGTTCGGCAGGGCGTAACGCTTTCCCTTTGTTCCCGCTAGCAAGAGCATTGCTCCGAATGATGCGGCCATCCCTGTACAAATAGTCCTGATGTCTGCTTTAATGTACTGCATCGTATCAAAGATGGCAAAGCCGGCGGAAGTGGAACCTCCTGGGCTGTTAATATAAAGAGAAATTTCTTTCTCCGGTGCGTCCGCCGCTAAAAATAACAGCTGGGCCACAACACTGTTGGCGACATGATCATTTATTTCATCCCCAATGATGATAATCCTGTCCTTTAATAATCTTGAATAAATATCATAGGACCGTTCCCCGCGATTTGATTGTTCAATGACATATGGAATGGTGCTCATGAATAAATCCCCCTTTTTAAGCCCTGATTGGCTAGGCAGCCATATAGAGAGTGCTTACAGGAGATTTAACGACCATCTTGGGAACATCCACAATACTTTTTATTGATGGCAGAGCTTGTATAAGGACAGATGGATCTTGATTTTTCAGTGCTTTATAAAACAAGTCTGAGAGCTGTTCCCTTTCTTCCTCATTCCAAAAAGGTTCCATTGAAAAAGATTGTTCATTTTCCTTCCGCTTTTTAGCCCGGTGTAGATTGGCCTTCACGGCCATTTCAGTTGTTTCCATGATGTTTGCGATTTCCTTTAACTGATAATGGAATGCTTCTTTTAACATAAAGATTACAGCTTGCTTGGGCGTAAATTGATTCAATAGTAGTTCAACAGACCCCATCACATCATCGCATGGATTCGTGAAAGCTTGATTTCCACAATCATGCTCGATGGTCTCTTTTTTTCTTTTTCTTAAAATATCTACCCAATGGTGATAAGCAATTTTATTTAATAATGCTGAGGTCACGTTTTGATGAGGATAGCATTTTTGCACCTTAAGAAAGGTTTCGTGTGCTATATCATCCCCGTCCCATGGATTTTGGGTTAGAAAATGACAATATCGCTGCAATTTTGGATAATGTTCCGTCCAAAACCGGTCCTCCTGATGGACAATTTCCAAGCTGTTCTGTCTAAGTTTGTGTCGCATTTTTTCAACTCCTTTGCACTCTCTACCCTATAAACGTTTCATGATGGCTGAAAAGATACGGGGGAAAAGTTTTTTTTATTTTAATATGAAAAAAGTTTTTTTGAAAGAAAACGCCTTCATCGAAAATAGTAAATCCATATAGGAGTTAATCGAGTATAATACTTAGATAGTCTAAAAATACAGGAGTAGAAGAAATTGGAAAAACAAAATAACAAGTATCGATGGGTTGTTTTTGCTGCAGTATTATTTTCTTATTTTTTAATTGTCAGTCAACGGACTGCGCCGGGATTAATTTCTGACCAATTGATGAAGGAGTTTAGCCTTTCTGCAACAACGATTGGATTGCTGGCAAGCATTCAATTTTTGGCCTATGCAGGTTTGCAGATTCCGATTGGCATTTTTTCTGACCGTTTTGGTCCTAATTATTTTCTGATTATCGGGGCGCTGCTTAATGGTATTGGTACGCTGATTTATAGTATGGCAGGGAATGCATATATGCTTCTTCTCGCCAGATTATTAGCTGGTTTGGGGGATGCTGCAATTTGGGTCAATTTAGTGTTGATTTTGAGCCAATGGTTCCATATAAACGAATTTGTTAAATTGCTTGGTTTCGCCGGAATGTCCGGTAGCTTCGGCTTTTTGCTGGCGACGGTGCCATTTTCGGCCTGGATTGCTTTATCGGGCTGGCGGACCCCGTTTTTTATCGTAGGTATTCTTTTATGTCTTTGCAGTGTGCTTCTTTACTTTGTCTTGGTGAGAAAGCCAAAACAGCTTTTAATAGCCGATTCCGGAACTGTGAAAAAGAAAAAAACAGGGGGAAATGCAATTGTCTTGCTTCGTAAGGTCTTAACAAATCGTCAGGCATGGGCAGCCTTCTTCTGCCATTTTGGTGCGATGGGCACCTATGTGGGCTTTATCAGCTCATGGGCGGTCCCTTATGGTATGCATGTGTATGACATGTCCCGGGCCGGTGCGAGCCAGCTCATTATGTTTGGTCTTTTTGGCGCTATTTTAGGCGCTCCGCTGACAAGCTGGATTTCCAGCCGGTTAAATATGATAAAACGCCCTTATATGTTTATTCACTTAATAATCTTTTTAAGCTGGTTTGGAATTCTCATGTTTGATGGAAAGCCACCTTACTTCCTGCTCGTAACCCTTTTCTTGCTCATCGGATTCGGCAATGGCTCAAGCTCGTTAACTTTTGCTGTCGTCCGCAAATCATTTCCGGTGGAAGATGTCGGGGTCGTCTCAGGATTTGCCAACACCGGCGGCTTTATTAGTGCGGTTTTACTGCCGAGCATTTTTGGTAAGGTTTTGGACCATTATCATGGGGCTGCGAGCAGTATCGGCTACCACTACGGTTTTATCATACCGGTTCTATTTTCATTGCTTGGTCTTTTAGGAGGTATTCTGATTAAGGAAAAACGTCAGGAAACCGTGTCCACAAGTGAATTAACTGCTTAGTTCCTTATTTGAGGATTTACTTTCCTGTTTTGAGGTTTTACTGTCCTATTTTTGCGATTTACTTTCCACCCTAGATAAAAGAGTCCAATTCGTAAAAGAATTGGACTCTATTTATTATTTTTCACCACTTCATCAAATATATTTTTTCCCTTTTGACTTTTGTTTTGACCATTATCCTGTTTGTTCAATATTTTTAAAAGTTCTTCACGGGTTATCGGTTGAGCATGCGGCATCAATTCATAACCGAATTTACCATTGGCTTCAATGGTTCCTATTTTTACATCAGAGATATAGGATATGCCATTCTGGCGCAATCGCATTTCCAATTGATTCTTGGTGATGCGCAGCTTCCTCAAATTTTCAAATATCAGTTTTCCTTCGTTAATAACAAGAGTTGCGTCCCCAATCAAATAGCGCTCTAGAATCTTAAATCTTAATTCAAGGCGCTGAACAATATTTAAAAAAACACCATAAAAAACCAAGATTAAAATAACTTGCCAAAACTTGTTTTCTTTTATCGCATGCCCCATTGTTGTACCAATGGCCAATATGATGACCAATTCCAAGCTTGTCATCTTGGCAACAGATTTCTTGCCGGCGAATCTTAAGACGGCAACACTGGTTAATAAAAGAACCATTGCTTCAAATATAAAATTTATTTTCACTTTAACCACGCCAGACATTCATGATTTTCGGTTATTAAAGGAAAAACTTTAAAGCTTTACATACTTATACTCCAGTTCATCCTCCTTCGGATCATATTCGACAAGTAAATCGTGGTCATCAAAATACCACAAATCTGATTCCTCAATATAAAATAAAATTCCTTCGAGTTCAGTACTTACCGCAATCTTAATTGGCGTTTCCTCTGTAAATGCTAATGAAAACCCTTGCTGCACCGGACTATTGCCATAAAACTGAACATAAAATCTTACGTTGTCCCCTTTGTTAAAACCAAGATCTTCTTTATACCATTTCAGGGCCTGGCTGCTGATCTTTATTTCCATGACCTTTCCTCCTCATTTATTTTCCTTAATTTGATTCACCATTATACAAAAATTTTATTTCTCGAACAAATGAAAAACGCCAGAGCCTTTTTAGGCAGCTCCAGCGTTTTTATGTTAGATTTCAGAAAACTCCGCAATCAATTGATTAAACCGTTTTAAGGCATTATCAATTGGTTCCGGCGTTGTTAAATCGACTCCTGTTTTCTTTAACAGCTCAAGCGGATAGTCGGAGCTTCCACTTTTCAAGAAGGTTAAATAAGAGCTTAATGCAGCTTCATCGCCTGCCAAAAGTTTTTCTGCAATAACAATTGCAGTGGCAAATCCAGTTGCATATTTATACACGTAGAATGGGCGGTAAAAATGGGGAATTCTTGCCCAACCGTATTGAACTTCTTCATCAAAGACCACTATATCCCCGTTATACTCCCTGAACAACGATTCGTAAACCCGGCTGAATGCCTCAGCGTTCAAAGGATTCCCACTTTCGGCCATGTCATGTGTGGTTTTTTCAAACTCGGCAAACATCACTTGTGTAAAAAATGTACCCCTGAATTGATCGATAAAATGATTCAATAGGTGTTTTCTAATATTTTGGTCTGTTTCCTTATTAAGTAAATAGTTAATCAACAGAACCTCATTAACGGTTGAAGCCACTTCCGCGACAAAAATGCTGTATCCGGCGGAAATCCGCGGCTGATGCAAGCTGGAGTACCATGAGTGCATCGCATGGCCGAATTCATGAATCATCGTGAACATGCTGTCTAAATCATCATGCTGGTTCAACAGGACAAATGGATGGACGCCGTACACTCCCAGATTGTAAGCCCCTGACCGTTTCCCCGGTGTTTCCCGGACATCGATATAACGTGAGTCTTTGAAGGATTTCAGAGTCTCCACGTATTCTTCACCAAGCGGAGCCAATGCATTAATGATTGTCTCGTACGCTTCATCATAGGAAATCTCCATTTTTACTCCATCAGTGAGCGGGACATTGAGATCGTATTGTCTTAATTCGTCCACCGCTAATTTTTCCTTCCGAATGGCACTGTAGCGGTGAAGCGGCGCAATATTGGCTTTAGTTGCAGAAATAAGATTCTCATAGACCTCTGTAGGAACCAAGTCGCCGAACAGTCCTTTTTCAAGAGCCGAAGGATAACTGCGCAGCCTTGCGAGGGTTACATTCGTTTTAATGTTCGAGGCTAGTGTTGAGGCAATCGAATTTTTCAGCTGCAGATATGGTTTGTAGTAAGCTTTATAAGCTTCCCTTCGCTTATCGCGGTCCTCGTCTTCAATCAGCTTGGAATACATGCCGCGGGTTAATTCAACTTTTTCCCCGTTGGTGCCTGACACCTCGCCAAATTTGATGTCAGCGTTGTTCAGCATATTATAAGTGTGGCTTGGGGCTGAAAGTGCTTCACCGAGATTGGAAAGCACCTCTTCCTTTTCCTTGCTCAAGACATGTGGTTTATAACGGAATGATTCAAATAAGTCTTTTTCAAAATATTGCAGTCGGGGCTCCTGCCCAATATATTCTTTCAAAGTACTTTCCTCAAGGCTTAATAAAAAGGGCATAAAGAAGGACGTAGCGGAACTTACCTTCACTGCCAGATGCTTAGCCCGTTCGACCAATGACTGGGCGGCCGAATCCCTGGTGTCTACATCGGTCTGCAGCATTCCATATACATAAACAAGATTGAATTTACTGGAGACTTCTTCTTTTTTAGAGAGATATTTAAAAAGTGTTGCACCATCGTGAATCACACCATCAAACCGCTTTAAGATTTCTGTACTTTTTTCAATAAAGCGATACTCTTCTTCCCATTTTTCAATAGATGGATAAAGATCGGCAAAATTCCATTTTTCCTGCTCCGGCACTTCTGACCGCGATTTGTAGCTGGTTGTCATGTGCATCCCCCGTTTGAAAATTATTAATTACTAATAATATGAAAACCCCTTATTTCTCTAAATTATACCAAAGAGCTGCTAAGTTGGATACGAGGTTGATTTCTCTTAGAAGGCGCAACATGTTACAATAAGAGAATCTGCCTGTCATTTTATCGAAAGAAATTCTTTATAGAGGATTAAACCATATTGGGAGAATTTTGTTGGGATGATTATCGTGTCTCTTTAATGGAAGGACGGTAAATTTTTTAGATAGAAGGGTTTAAATTGAGTAAATTCATAGAGGGCAATAGATTTCGGTTTTTACTTACACTTTTTATTGCCTTTATTGGTGGATTGATTTTTACAGCGCTGGGAACACCAATTCCATGGCTGCTCGGTCCAATGACAGCTGTTTTGATTGGTTCGAGATTTGCAGAGCTTTACTGGCCTGGTTATGTGCGCAATACTGGCATGATTATTGTTGGATATTCAATTGGTTTATCGTTCACAAAGGCAGCTCTCGTCGGAATTATGGGGAAACTGCCTTCGATGCTTTTGATGACAGTGCTGCTGGTTACCTTTTGTGCGGGAATTGCCTTCGTGGTGTCCAGGCTTACGGGAGTAGATTATCCAACTGTTCTGACTGGCAGCATTCCGGGCGGGCTTTCACAAATGATTCTTTTTGCTGAGGAAATGAAGGGAATCGACATAACGACCGTGACATTCTTGCAGGTAGCCCGGTTGGTGATGATTATTTTCTTTGTGCCGTTTCTTATTATGGGGCCATTTTTTAAAAATAACCATATCGTTTCGGATTCGAGCTTTGGTCATGATGCGGTGCAGCCATCGGGGGCTCTTTTGCTGACAATTTTGGTATTTGCCTTGGTTTGTATTGTTTGCGCCTTTTTAGCAAGACGGCTTAGGTTCCCTACGCCATTTATGCTGGGGCCGATCTTAGGAACTGCCGTTTTGGGGATATCGGGTTTTTTCGGCCCTGCCCTTCCTTCATCGCTGTTGGATTTGTCCCAATTTATGATTGGCGGGTACATCGGCCTATTATTGAAGCCGGAAAAATTGCAGCATAAGACCCGGGTGATTTCTCTTGCGCTTTTGAGCGGGATGGTCATGATTTTAGGCTCAATAGGTTTAAGCCTTTTATTGGACTATTTCTACCATATCTCGCCATCCACGAGTTTTTTAAGCGTGGCGCCTGGAGGCATGGATCAAATGGCCATCCTCGCCCACAATGTTCACGCAGATTTATCAATGGTCACCGGCTACCAGCTCTTCCGCCTCTTTTTTATATATTTTGCAGTGCCTCCCTTGCTGCGATGGTTTTTCAAGGTAGGCCGGGAGAGAAAAGCTGTTTAAAAGAAAATGGTTTTCGGAGACAGAGTGTTTATCATGAACTGATTGGAAACATTTCGGCTTTGAGAAACACGCGAGTTGTTTCCAATAAAGGCGATTGGAAATATTTCCTTTTCAAAAATGCGTGAAATGTTTCCAATGGGTTCTTTAAAGGTCTGTAAGATAAGTGTGATGCCCTAGTCATCAAAATGAATAAACTCGTTTGGGTTATTCCTAATCAAATGGCCCACCTTTTTTAGAGTTTCAAACGATATTTCATTGAATTTCGCATTCAGTGGGCTTATTGCCGCAAACAGTGATGGATCCTTTTCGATATCGTTATAAGCAGCAGCAAACTCATCTAAACTTCTTGGATAATTCCACTTTTCAAGAACCTCTTCCAAATCCCTGAAAAGGCTTAACATCTCATCAGCATTGAAATACCTGAAACTATCCTTGATTTTAGACCATGCCTTAGGCTGCGCCCAATAATAAGTGCTCCACCAATAAAACTCTGCTAACGATTTGGAGGCATGATTGTAAAAGGCTTTAAACATGAACAAGGCTTGCTGACCTGCAGACAGTCCCTTATACACCTTTTGCTTCACCTTAATGTCTTTCCCGCGAATCTCCGGAATCATTGGATCGTAACACGCCGCACCGAGCACAGAATCCTCCAGTGTTTCAAATACCTGTTTCCTCATTTTTACCAACAAACAAGAACCACTCCTTCAATCGTGATAATTTAGATATCGAGGAAATTTAAATATACAGTTTTAGAAAGCCTTAGTCTTAGCTAAATTTCATTTCCGTCCCGCATTTTGGCTGATGAGCCTTTATTTGTGAATAAAACCGTTCTTTTTCATCGAGAGACAAGTAGATTTTTATTATTTTAATGTCCCGCCCAAATCCGTCCCTCATAATAATCGGTCTGTTGAAAGTGATCTCAAAATCTGGTTCATCGAAGCCAAATAAGATAAGGTTCCAGACATCTTTTCTTTTTTTATCATTTTCATAATTCATTTTGCCATTTTGAATACATTCGATATTGCCTAAAGAAATATCCATTTTCCCCCTCATACCCATGCGAATTTGGAGCATATCATCCAACAAAACAACAGGATTTCGTTTGATAGCTTTATAATCGCTGATGAAAAAGGCTATAGTGTAAACCGAGAGTGCCAAATGAATCCAGACAGCAGTCATGCTCCAGATGTGTAATAAATATGAAATGCCCACCCCTTCCAGCACTAATACAAAGATTAGACCGAATACAATGCCGCCATAGCCGTTTTTTTGATGAAGGGTATAGACATTTTCCAAGGGCCCTTTTTTCGATTTTGAAAAAAGAAAATAAATTATTAAAAGATCTCTTTTTAGGAACGCAGCAGCTAGTTTATTCTTGATTTGGCTGTTCACCATCTCTTCAATACGAACTTCAGCCGGAAGATTGGAATCTGACTTACGGTACGCTTTTACAAAGCAGGAAATTCTCCATACACCCACACAGACCAACAAGATCTCCAAACCAATCCATAGTTTACTCATTTTTTCTCCTTATCCGATCTTTGATAATATTTTTTACACTATTTTAATATATTTATAGCTGCTTTTTCACCGTATTTTTTAAAAAATGTATATTTTTGTAACTAAAAAGGGGTGGATTATTTTTTTTAAGTTGTTATAATGCATTATAGAATACATTACTTGATAAAGGTGGCCACTATGGGGAATACTTGTAGGTATGTTGTCAACGCACGCGGTAAAGGTGGGGAAACATATTATACAACTTGCAAGGACAAGGAAGAATTAAAGAATTGGATTAGTAGTAATGAAGAAAAATTAGTAATGAACGAGCTTAAGATTACTGATAAGAATCAAAACCCATTATTAAAATTATTCGGGTTGAAAAATTTATTTTAACGTATGAGACGCCATCCATTTCGGGAATGGCGTCTTTTATTCTACATCTTCTAATTCTCGTAATTTCTTTCTCAGTTCAATCATCACTTCTCTAGGATTCTCCATTTCAAAAATGACATATTTATAAATTCCATAATCCTCTAGTTCAAGGTGGATTAAAGGAACCTTATGTTCATAGGACAGGAAGTACCATTCATCTGCAAACTTGAAGCTTCCTTCGAATATATGGAGAGGAGCGATTGCGGTCCCCGGCATTCGCAGCATCCACATAGGGGCCTCAAATTCATCAATATAGACCTGTTTAATGGTCTTATAGGGAATTTTCAATTTTCCTCTTAAAGCAAAAATACTCTGGATTCCAGTTAATTTAAGGACAAACATATCCTTGCTAAAGTGAACTTTTCTTCCCATAAGCATCACCCCGGATTAATCTGCTTTAAACAATTGAATTTCATTGCAAATCACATTGACTCCCTTTAATTATCATTATAATCTTAATGTTCTATTTTTATAGAGTTTTTCAAAAAATTGACATTAATTCTATTGACAATTAACCTTGAGGAGTTGGTACTTTTGAGGGAAACTAGCAGGAGAGGTGTTTATCATAAATTGGCTGATTATTTGGGCTCCAGTAGCAGAACTGTTGATTGGCGGCCTCCTTTATATTAAGTTTGCCGAAAAAATGAAAGAAGTCGGCTTCCTCATCATCGTGCAAATCATACTTTACGTAGTTCTCATGAACAGCTTGTTCCTCTACGGAATATTGACGCATTAAAAACGATGAGTGTCAGGCACCACAAAAAGACATTTTACCCCTTTTTGTCCGCGTGGGGTGGACACTTAGATCCACCCCTGCCAGACTAGACGACTTCTTTGATTTCTGTGCTGTTCACAAACTTCCGTTTTTGAATGTAAATGAGCCTGCTAGATAGGGCGATGCCTGCTGCTAGTAGTCCGATAGTGAGTCCTATCCAATAGCCTCTTGCTCCAAGGCTGGTATAGTGAGACAAAAGATATCCTGCAGGCAGGCAGATGAGCCAGTAAGCAATTAATGTCATAATAAAAGCGAGGTTGACATCCTTATAGCCTCTTAATGCCGCCTGCGCCGTAGCCTGAATGGCATCACATATTTGGAAGAAGAGGGCAAAAATTAAAAAGTTGGCCGTTAAGTTGATGACTTCCGTTTCATTTGAATACAGCCCTGCGACATCATAGCGGAAAGTAATAACAAGTAAGCCGGTTCCGATGGCAATTAAGACTGCCAGCACAATTCCCAGCCAGCTGTAGGCCCTGGCATCCTTATATCGCTTCGCTCCTACTTCAAAACCGACCAATACTGTTTGTGCCATAGAAATACTAATCGGAATCATATATAAAAATGAGACAATATTTAGCGCAGATTGATAGGCCGCAATCGTTGTTACGCTGAATTTACTTAATAAAATGGTAACGACAGAAAACATACTCGTTTCGAAAAAGGTGGATAGGCCCATCGGTACCCCAATTTTAAGGATTTCCCGACATTCCTCCCACGATAATTCCTTTAACTTCTCGAATACAGGATAGGAAGAAAATGGCTCCTTCGTTTTGACAATATACACTGTCATCAGCAAAAATGCCCAGTCTGTAATGGAGGTGGCATACCCTGCTCCCGCACCGCCAAGCTCTGGAAAGCCCCATTTTCCAAAAATGAGGGCATAGTTCAACACGAAATTGATCGGGAGCGACAGAATCATGATCACCATAATGACCCGTGTTTTTCCCAGTGCGTAGACAAAGGAACGTAAAACGTTAAAGACAAATAACGGCAGGATCCCAAAACTTAGCCCCACCAGGTAATCATAGGCTGTTTCCCGCACACTCTGCTCCAGCTTCATTAATTCCAAAAGCGGCTCTAAAAAGAAAAAACCTGCTCCAATGACCACAAGCGTGACAATTATGGAAAGAAACACGCCGTTCTTTACCACTGCTGAAACTTTATGACTCTTTTTCTCCCCAAACCGCTGTGCTGCAATCGGCGAAACAGCAAGAAAAATCGCGCTGATCCCGGTAAAAATCGGGCTCCAGATCGAGGCCCCAATGGCGACCCCGGCTAAGTCCGATGAACTGTATTTGCCCGACATAACGGTGTTAAAAAACACCATCGAAAACATCCCAAGCTGTGTAATTAAAATCGGAATCAACAAAACAAAAATCTGCTTTGTCTTCTCCTGTAAGGTAAATGTCTGTTTCATAATATTGAATTCTCCTCTAAAAATAAAAACATTGAAACTAATTATACTCTAAATTGGTTGAAAATTCCCCCAAAAAATTCAATTATGGAAAAACAAATGAATAATTTTTCCATATTTAAGAATGAACGAAACAGACTACTATACTTAACGGAATGGCAGCGAACATTTGAACAAGATTTTTGAAAAATAAATGGGACCCTTCAAGAGAGTCCCAATTTTTATTTTTTATTAATTTTAGAAGGGTTGTTGATTTTGTATAGTACGGGAACGTCAACAATAAATTCCTCAGGCGCATCCTTGCCTTTCGCTAATTTCTTCGCTGCAACTTTGCCGTCAAATTCAAGCGAATCTCCCATGGCCAATTCGAACTTTTTCAAGGTTTTGCTGTGGCTGCACCAGGCAATGCCTAGCTCAAGGGGCTGCTCCTGACTAATTACCACATTTTCAAGGACAACCACTTCATCATTTTCTTCATTGAATGGGTTGTAGGTCAATGCAAACTGTTTCACTTTTGCCGTGAAATGGACCTTCTCTGCTGGGAGTTCAAGTTTTGGTGCCTTCTCCTTCTTCGGTTTTGGTTCTTTGGCTTTTGCTGGATTCGCAGATTTTGGCGGCGCCGGTACTGGGTCTGCGATATTTTCCAATCCTTTAGCTGCTGCAATGGCAGGAGTCTCTATTTCTTTTTCACCTGTATCCAAAGCCAGCTCCAACTCCAGCATGCTTTCTTTGCCAAAGCTTGATTGCTGCATTTCTTTTAGATGAGCAGGATGAATACAGCTAACATTCCCATCCTGAAACTCAATAATAAGAGTATTAAATCCCCCTGCACTTCCATATGTTTCATATCCCTTGATTGTTACATGGGTTTGAAATTGCCTGTCCTTGTACCAAAATTCCTTTTTGGCTTCTCTCGCTGAAGATAGTCCCCATTCTTTCAGCTTCTCCTTATAATGATCCTCATCACGGAAGGTATCGTACTCCCCTTTTGGCTGTATGTATTGAGTTAACTGCGTTTGTTTAGTTGCCATTTTAACACCTCTCCATCTTTTTAAGTGAATTTATTATAACATGTACAAAGATATTTATTAAAAAAGAACAAACGTACGAATGTCCCGATATTTTTTATTTTTTCAAAAAGTATTTAGTGCAGCGAAGAATTTTGTATGTATAATAGCTTTATATAATATTAGGGAAAATGGTGGAGGCACATGCGGACATTTAATGAAAAAATCAGTATCTATCATGGAATGGTGTCGACCATAGCGGTGAATCTGGCGGGGAATTACTTTCCGATTTTTGCAATTTCCATCCTCGGGGCAACGAATTATCAGGTGGGTTTGATCAGCTCTCTCCCGCCTCTTGTCGCACTTATCATGACCATTCCGGCTGCGATTTTACTGAATCGGCTCGAGCAGCAAAAGAAAACAGTTGCGATGACCGTCTTTTGGGCGAGAGCCATGTTTTTGCTTCTTGTAGGTGTTATTATTCTCCCTCCAGCTTATCAGGCGTGGGCCTTTTTAGTGATCATTGCCCTCATGAATGTGCCCGGAACGATTTCTAACATCGGCTGGCAAACACTCATTAGCGGCATGATTAGTGAGGAACGAAGAGGCGCTTTTTTCAGCGACCGAAATCGTTTATTAACGGTAGTTGGGATGATTACAACCCTATTGATTGGGATTATTATGAAAAAGCAGACAGATAACGCTGCCGCCTATCAAATATTATTTATCTTCGCATTTGTTTTTGGTTTATTGGAGATGTTTTTCCTGCTGAAGCATAAGGAAGCACAGCAACCGGCAATGAAGAAGGAACAAAAAAATTCTTATATGGATTGGTCTGTTTTTAAGGATTACGGCTACAGATGGTTTCTCATCGCGGCATTGTGTTTTAATTTCACATGGCAGATGGCATGGGGTCTGTTTAATATTTATTACGTAAAATACGCTCATGCCACCATCCTTTGGATCAGCATTTTTTCTGTTGCCAATCAATTAGTGCAAATTTTTTCCTTTCCATTATGGAAAAAATGGGCGGAGCAAAAGTCAAACACACTAGTGCTCGTCTGGGTGGCGGCCGGGATGGCGACTGCCCCGATTTTAAATGTATTATCAACTAATCTGTATTATTTATCCGTAGTGGCCATGTCGTCGGGCTTTTTTGTTTCTGGTACGACACTGCTGCTGTTTAACCTATTGCTTGAGCAATCGCCAAAGGAAAAGCGGACTTATTGCATAACAACCTATAACGTCCTCTTATCCTTTGTCGCCTTCATCGCACCACAGGTGGGAATCGCACTGTTGGAAGAAGGCGGAATGAAGGGAGCCATGACAACCAGCACCATCCTAAGATTCATTAGCGCCCTAGTCTTCCTCCTCATGTATGTCCGATTCATGAGGAAGAACCGAAAACCAGCGCTTGGAGCCTAGGGTGTCTGATACCAAGATGAATGGAAGCAAAATAAATTTAGTACATTGATGAAGGGTTTGGCATTCCAAGCCCTTTTTTTATTTAACCCTTGAGTTTAAAAATATTTAAAGAAATAATTTCATATTTTAATAAAAAGAGTTTGAACCAGCGACGAAAGGGGTTTTCAGATGATCAGATTGAATAATGCGGTTGTAAAACCAGAGGCCCTATTTAAGTCCATCACGAACCAAGAGCAAAAAAATATCATAAATAAGATGGCGGCTTACAATGAAATCTATGACTATCAATCTATAAATCAATTAAAATTTGAGCTGCAATTTAGAACGAATACGATGCGGGCGGCGCGCGAACTGAACAAAAGCGGCGCAAAATTTACGACTTTCCAATATGCTTTCTGCAACAAGGAATATTGGTATCGTTTAGGCAACGGCGGTTTTCTCATTAAACCTAATATCACTCCCACGGCGGCGATTCTTGACATCCTTAAAAATGGTTCGTTGTATGCCTTCGAATGTTCCACTGCCATTGCGATTGCCTTATATATTGCGACACTTTATTCCATCGGCAGCAGCCGGTTTGATTACTATTTCCAGCGGTTGTACCTGATGGATTGGCAGTTTGACGAGGATCTTCCCATTTACCAGTCGTATGGCGATGGTTTCTTGCCAGGTGACGTGCTCCATTTTAATAATCCGGATTTTAGCCCAAAAGAGCCGCATTGGCGCGCTGAGAACGTGATCTTTTTTGGCGATGATCAATACTATGGACATGGAATTGGCATCCGCAATGCCAAAGTCATCATTGATTTTTTGAACCAAAAAAGAAAGCCGAATCCCGAACACTCGGCCTATCTCATGAGTATGATCTCAAGACCCCATTATCAAGCAATGTTTAGAAACATAGAAGTATAAGTCTAATGATTAATTCTATTTTCTAGATAATTTCCGGCTAATCGTGCCAGCAGCCTTTCATCCTCAAATTGGGCATTTTCTTCACAAAAACGGAAAATATCTTTAAAATCCTCCCATTTTAAAAGAGAAATACCTTTAAGATTTTTCTGAATAGGATGTTTTTTATACATTTCCAATAGCTGTTTTCCTTTAGGCGAACATTTTTCGTCAAGGATTAATAGTGAAAAGTAAAAATCCTTGGATTTGGCGTAATCTGATCCGACATCCATACAGTGCAAAATTTGATTCCGCGTTTCATCATGTCTGGTATTCATGCTGATATCGCTTTTATACTTCGCTTCGATAAACCAAACATAATGGTCGTTTTCCAGCATGATATCAATCTCGCTGTCACCTTCAGGCAGCTTGTATGACTCCGGCTTCTGCAGCCTTTTCCATAACGAAATTTTCATATTTGGTATAAGGTCCTGCCGAAAATCCTGGAAGGTTTGAACAAAGATAGTCGGGAGCCACAACTCAGGATCAATTTTCTGGAGCGTCCGAAAAACATTCCAGGTCAGCGCATCTTCGCTATTTTCACTGCGAATCGCCTCAAGCTTGGCGCTTCTCATTTTTAGAAAAACACGATTGTACTTGTCGATAATGATATTATCTTTATAACTATCAAAAACAATAACACCTGATTTAGACAAAGTTCCTTTCGCATCCATTGGAATCCCTCCTCCTTATCTTTATTCGGTTTCCTTCTTGAAAACCCTTTTTCTGAAAAAATAAAAACCCCTGCCAGAGCCTTAGACTATGGCAAGGGTATTTTATCACTGAACCTTTTTGATATCAGATAACAGCTGTGTCAGAATCTCCGTAAATTGAGAGAGATGTGTTTCGACTCTTCCTGGAAATTCCCTTTCTAAAAATTCGAGATTATCATTTTTGGTATGCCATATTTCACCATGTTTGACCGTTTGAGTATAGCCATCCAAATCCCCAATCTCCCAATTGGTTGCCTCTAAGTATCCGATAGGAATGCCTGCTCTTTGGAACGGGGCATGGTCACTCCAGTCACCAGTTGTTCCAGCAGGGAAATCGGGATTTAGCCCCGGATTAGTTTCTAATGGGATGTTTTTCTTTTTGGCAATATCAAGGGCAAGATCACGCAGCCAGCCGTCTGCTCCCGGGCTGCCGTATACATAAATTTTATCCCCGGCGAGCAGACTGTCGAGGTTAATCATGACCATGGTCCGGTCTTTTTCATCTTGGGACATTTGCGCAACATAATAATCAGAGCCCCTTAGTCCTTCCTCTTCGGCACCAAAGAAAATAAATTTGACATCATAATGCAGCTCCCGTTGTTGTAGAGCTTTGGCCGTTTCAAGAATGACCCCTATGCTTGAGGCATTATCATCAGCCCCCTTGCCCACGCTCACAGAATCATAATGAGCGCCAATGATGACCTGGGGACTATTTTTATATTTATTGGAATGGCTGATTTTTGTCCCAATAATGTTTGCCGAAGTCTTTGTCACACCTCTCCTGGTATAGGAAAAACTTTGTTTACTAGGTTGATAGCCCAATTTCTCCAACTCTGAAAAAATATAATCCCCGGCTTTTTGTTCATTAAGCGTTCCCGCTACTCTTGAACCAATACTTTCAGAAAGATATTCTGTATGCTTGTACGCTTCTACCCCGACATCCGGCTTCTCGGCTAAGACATTTGCAGTGGAAACTGCCAAAACTCCTGAAAACATAATGGCACCGGCCATAACAGCATGGCGAATCTTTTTGACAAACATGTTATACCCCCTCATATTTAATTTTCATAACGGAACACCTTATGTTTGAACTTAAGACTATATACCTATTAGCTGCCTTTTCAACTACCAGCGATTATGGACTCTCTCCGCAAAACCAAGAAAATCTTTTATCTGAATTACTCTGCCATCATCAAGAACAGCCGTCCCGGAAAACCGCCCAAAGACCTGGTGCTGATCACTCGCGATAATGCCGATAGAAGTATAATCAGACCGGTCTACAATTGGGGAAAACTTCATTTCAAACCGGCAATCATTCGAGGAAAACAACCAGTCACTCATGTAATCAAATTTGTTATTACTTATTGGAATATGGAATGCTACTTCGCGGAGTTTATGGGCCTGCCCGTCATAAAAAAGCATATTTTCACTCGCTGCAGATGTATCACCAAAGCCATACCCGATAGTAAAGCCGAACGTTTTTCCATTCACGATGCCGGAGGCCGAACCCCAGTACCATGTATTGCGGTATGTCCAAACACCACGCCCCCAGTCCAGTGTGCCAAAGGACGTTTCCGGGTGGAAGCGGTACTCATGGCTGCCGATAACTGCAGTACCGCTTGCTCTCATGCAGTTGATTTTTTGATTATAATAGAAGGCTTTTGGATCTTCAGCAAAAGGCGTCGCGATAACCATGGAATCCTTCGGCTCGTCACTTAAAGAAATATCACAATGAAAATCATTTTGTTCATAAAATTTTTTCATCTTGCATTTGAGCCTACGGGTATCCCCTTCGTGTAAAAATTCAATATGAATCCGCTTATCCTTATAACCAACGTCTCCGTTTTTGGATGATGTTGGTAACTGCAATTTGCCAAATGTAAACGGCTTAATGACACTTGAGGTTTTATAGGCGGCATTTTTAAAATCCAGAAACGAAACGCTTAAGAGTCCCATATAGGAATTATCCGCGATGGTCAGGGCAATGGCAAAGTCCTCATTGGCAACTACATAATAATCCCATTCTTTTATTCTATAAGAACGTGCTTTTATATCTCCGCGGCGATATGCAAGAATGAGATCCGTTGCATACCCCTTTTCGTTAAGCTCGCCCCTTTCATTGAGAAGCCTTTGTGGTGTTTCTATTTTTCTTTGCAAGAGCAACCCCACCCTCCATCATTACGACTAAACTAGGAACAAATATGATAATTAACCATTCTATATGATACAGTTCAAATCCTTTTCTTTTTAAAAAATGTTTAGGGAGGAAGGCATGAGACTCCTGCGAAAAAAAGTTCCAAAAGTGACCCCGCACAAAGAGGCTCCGGGACCGCCCGAGGA
>CAYNUT010000033.1:0-26205 GCA_964400595.1 uncultured Neobacillus sp.
AGTTTGTGTCTCTGTCCAGTGACATTAAAGTTGGTAACCAATATTCATATTGTTAATAATTGAAGTGTCAAAAAATAGTTCTTTATTTAATAAAATGTTCTTTACTGTAAATTAATGTTTTTTACTAGTGTCCTCTAAGATAAAGTCTTAGAGGACATTTTTAGTTTAAGTTCCTAAGCTGTTGCATCATTATACTTTGTGAATAATTTCACTTAAACTAACGGGGCAGTTTAGTTGAAGATTGTGCTTAACCTTTGTTCAATAGTTGCATTAAATTGACCAACTGTTTTGGGCTAAGTTCGCCCTGCATATAAGTACATTCCCATAAAATAGTGCATACGATAATTTGTATAAATCTGTGAAGGGATTGAATAAGATGTACTATACCCCTTGGATGTATCCATACCCATATCAATCTAATGTCTATTGTGCGAATGTCCCAATGTATAACAATTATATAAGACAGCCTGATTACTGGAATATTTATGATGACGTAAGAAATAAGGTAAAAGATTATGGGCGGAAACCATTTGTAGTCAATATTAATGAGGCTGCGAAGCATAACAATACCTATCGTACAGCTTTGTGGACAGGAAATCATTTGCAAGTTACATTGATGAGTATTAATGTTGGCGAAGACATCGGTTTAGAAATTCACCCTAACGTTGACCAATTCTTACGGATTGAACAAGGTCAAGGGGTTGTGCAAATGGGCAAGAGAAAAGATATTTTAAACTTTGTTCAAAAAGTTCATGATGATTTTGCCATTATGATACCTGCTGGCACCTGGCATAATGTAACCAATACAGGTAATACTCCTTTAAAACTTTATTCTATATATGCTCCTCCACAACATCCATCTGGTACGGTTCATTTAACTAAAGCACAGGCTTTAGCGGCGGAATGAGACTAGAATATACTGATGTAACGAGATATTCACAAAAAAGACCAGACGTATGATGGACTTAACCCCGTCAAGTAGACAGCTCTAAAAAGACTATGCAGCCATCGTGATCCGATATTCAACTGGAGCACGATGGTTTAGTCGTTTTTGGAATCTTTTATAATTGTAATGGTACATATATGTTTCTATTGCTTGTATTAACTCTATCTCTGTTTTACAATCAGTTTTGTTTTTGCATAAAACACCAAAGAAAAAATCTCATAGAGGTTGAAACTATGATTGCAGATAATATAAATTATGCCTTCCAAATTCATGTGATTTGACAATCATCCTAGGCTGGGCAAAAACGCTAAAAAAGTCCGCAAATTCCTCAAGAACTGGTCTCTAATTAAAAAAACCGAATGTATGTATGTCATTCGGTTTTTTTAATCCCTGATTAGCAGAAAGAAGCTCCTACAATGATTAAAAGGATAAACAGAACTACAATCAACACGAATGTACGACCATATCCGTAGCCATAGCCATAGCCTCCGTAGCCATATCCCCAGCCCATATTTTTCACCACCTTTCAAATCTGCTTTCCTCTTTATGTATATTTATTAAGACGAAAGATGGTTTGGACAAATATCATTAACGAGATTAAAATTATGTTTTTGCCTAAGGTTGTGTAAATGATCTGATGGTGGCGGATAACATAGAGTATGCCTTTTAGAATAATTACGGATTATCCATCAACATTTCTTAATCTTTTTTTTAGCAAAAATACAGGCGAGCGCACAATTGGGTATTTAACCCCCTGGATATTTCTAGGGGGTTTTTAGTAGTTAGCCCATACAATTTTTCTCAATTAACATAGTCTATAATGACAGTTCGAAAGGAGGTATAAATTATGTCTGATGGGTACAGAGGCGGATTTGCCTTAATTGTTGTTTTGTTTATCTTACTAATTATTATAGGTGCTTCTTATTGTGGAGGCTGGTGTTAAAAAAATATTAATTCGTTAAGGAAAGGGTGAATTATGTATGTTTGGATACGGTGGTTATGGCTACGGATGCGGATGCGGTTATGGCTACGGCGGTTACGGTTGCGGTAAAACGTTTGTTTTAATCGTAGTTTTATTTATCCTATTAATTATTGTTGGATGCTCCTGCTACTATTAAAGTTTTTAAAAGGTCCTATTCGGGATCTTTTTATTTTGTGCAAGAATCATGATTATGATTGTTTACTATATGTGAAGGGGATTTTAGGGCTTTTTTCATTTTTTTCGAAAGCCCATGCAAAATAATCTTTTAAGCATACATTAATGTAAACCGAATCCGCTGTGCCAAATACAGACATTAACCTCCAGAAGAAGAACGGTCTCGGATACCGTCTTCTTCGTACATATTTCAAGGAGATACACAACATTACTTTTCCAATGATGTGAAATAGGAATAGGGGCTTGCCTTATTTTTGCAGTTGCATTTTTAATAATTTATTATTACTTAATTAATCAAGTGGATTGTGAAAACTTTCACTTAAACTATCGGGTAGCGATAGTTCAATAAGAATTAAGTAATTTTAGGATTGAGACAATATCCATTAAAGGGCGCGTTTCTTTAGGAACGCGTCTTTTTCGTTAAATAGAAAACTTCTATCCAATTAGATATAGTGAGATTGTAAAAAAATTAGATCAATGTTATTTAATAACCAGATAGTATAGAGTAGGTGTTATTTGTAATCATTTAGGATTTCTTTACTTTTTTTGAAAGGTTTTTGTTGTATTGATTGTCTAACGGTTAGAAAAAAGAGGTGGGTATATGTCAATTGAGAAAAAAATAAAGAAGGCGAAAAATGGAAACGGAAAAGCATTTCAGGAGTTGATTCAAAATGAAAAGAACAAACTCTTTCGTATGGCCTATTTATATGTGAAAAATGAAGATGATGCACTTGATATTGTACAAGATACGATTTACAAAGCTTTTATATCAATCAAACAACTAAAAGATCCTCATTACTTTTCCACTTGGATAGCAAGAATTTTAATTAATACGGCTTTGGATTTTATTAAGAAAAATAACCGTATGATTCCATTTAGTGATGTTGATGGATTGCATAATGATCAGAAGATTCGAATTGAAGAAAAAATGGACTTAGTAGAAGCAATTGAGCGTTTGGACGTGGAGTATAAAACAGTGATTATTTTAAGATTTTACAAAGATCTTTCTATAAAACAAATTGCTGAAATATTGAAATGTCCTGAAGGAACTGTCAAAACTCGATTGCATAGAGCCATTAATCAATTGAAATCAGATTTAAAAGAGGAGTGTATCTGATGAACGATTATTTATCCAACAATGTAAAAAAAGAGATGGACAAAATAAAAATTCCTGAAGATAAATTGAATCAAGCGATTGAATTTGCCATCAAAAGAGGTAAAAAGAATCAACGAAGTCTTGGTAAGAAAGTGATCTACTTTAGCAGTGCAGCAGTTCTTTTATTTGCCTTATTAATCGGTTCTACATTTGTTTCTCCAGCTATGGCAAAAGTCGTATCCAAAATTCCTTATTTAGGACAAATTTTTGAATCTAAGAGTTTAATTATTGTCATTTCAGAAGAACTAAGAGCAAAAGGTTACAACACTATTTCTACAGGAATCCGATACGAAACTGAAAAAATAGTTGAAGTAAGTATAGACGGTTCTGATGATTATTACAATGAAGTAAAAGATGATGTCGAAAAGATTGTAAATGGAATTTTAAAATCAAGAGGGTATGATGCATATTCCGTAAAAGTTAATAAATTTGTACCTAGGAGCGATTATGTCCTTAAGGACAAAGAAGCGAAAGAAAAAAACGTACTAGAAGGAGAAGTTACAAAAAAACTCAGACAATTGGACTATAAGTTTGATATGGTACAAATCGATCCCACTGAAAAAGAAATGTTTATAAATATAGTTGGTTCTAAGAAATACTACAATACCATTCAAGATGCTGTTGAAAAAGTGGCTAAGGAAATTGCAGAAACCAATCATTATACTGGCTATAAAATAAAAGTAACCAGAGTAACAACAGAAGTTAGAGTAGCTGATAAAGCAAGTGAGATTATTTCTGTAGTTACTGAAGGACTTATTTCAAAAAAAGAGTACAAGGTTACCGGAGTCGGCTATAAAAGTAAACCATTGAGAATTATGATAAATACCTCCGTACAAAGTTCTAATCCAGCAGCAAAAGAACTCGCAATGAAAATTGAAACAGAAATAAATGAATTTCTAAAATCGGAGGATGTGTCATCCATTTTAGGTGATGAAGCTTATGAAATTATCGTATACAGCAAAGATAAAAAGAAAATAAATTAATTAAGGGATTATGTAGGACGATACACTTTATAAAAAGTCTTTTTATTGAATTAACGAGTGCGATAGTAAAATAACTAAGAAGCCATTTTTGCATCTCTTTTGCATTTTTCTATCTTCTACATTCGGGCACTAATCTTTAACAAGAATATGCGCTCTTTTTATTCAAATGGCCATTTTCTTAAATAACATATTATATTGAATCGTGAAGATTGTGAAAAAATGTACTTAAGCTAACGAAGCAGTTTAGTGGAAGAAGGATTTTGAATGTTAAATAGCGAAAACTTTTTTATGTAAGATAGTAAAAGGGGAAAATTGATGGACAAATTGTTTAAAATCTCTAAAAGAAATACACCTTCCATATATGATAGTAATACCATTTATAGCAGCTCAGAAGAATGTACTAAATGCGGAAGACATAAAACTGATATAAGTGTCTTAGGAGCCTATTTACCTACATTTAATAAAAGTTTCGGATTAATAAAACCACTGGGAGGAATTATTGGTTCAAAGGAAGCCATTAAATATCTTAAGGATAATAATTTACACGGTTTTTCTATAGAAGAAGCTGTAGTAACCTTTGGAAGAAGAGGTTTTATAAAACCTTACTTTCGGATAAAACCAAACTATGAAATTGAATTAAACGGTGAAAAGGGTCCTGGTCCTGTTATTAAGTGTAATCAATGTAATGTGAAAGGCTGGAATGATAAAATAGGAATTCACATAGTAAAAAATCTTCCTCCAGGGGATTTATTTGTAATACAAAACACCTGGGTTTTGCTTTGCTCGGAAAGGTTTATGAAAATTGCTAAGTCGGTACCTGATAAATGCTATTTAACTTTTGAACAATGGGACTTTAATTTAGAGAAACCTTATTGAGCTAATGGGTGCTTACTTTAATAAAGAGTAAAGCCCTTTTCTTCTTTAACTAAAGGGGCAAGTTAATGAATAGTGCTGTTTGTTATTTGTTCAACAATCGGGCAAGATTGTTGAATAACAACTAACTATATATTAAAGTTTTGAAGAGTTTGTGAAGTTTTTACTTAAAGTAACGGGTCAGGTTATTTGAATAACAATTTGAGAAGGATAGCGAGTAAATTTAAATTCAAAAGGGGAAAATCATCAATTAATATTTAATGGAAAGTACGAGTTACTTTAAAAATGGAAAGGGAGCAGAATAAAATTTCTTCTCCCCATACCAGTTATAAATTAACTAACAATCTTCTGCTTTATTATAATGTAAAGGCGGTGGAACTAGCCATCCCTTTTCTTTATTTAGACGAAGAGCTTTAGCTCCAAGTGCTGCCTTTTGAATATGAAACTGTCCAAACATCATTCCAATATCTTCTCGAATTGATTGCCCCATTATTGTACTGCACGCTACTAATCCTGCAGCAATGCTCATTGAAAGAGCAGCTGCTATTTCAGGATCTGCAAAACGTGCTCCAACTGGAATATCCTCTATACAAGCTTTAGGTCTTTCTGGAGGTGTTGGAGGTAATCCAACTCCATTCGCTTTTAATAAAGCTTCAATTTGTTTGATTTCTTGTTGTCCTCCTTGAATGGCTTCCACAAGCAATTTCTGTAAATCGTCATCACCTGCATGGTTTAGGTGAGTTTGATAACCTGCAATTGCCCCTTTAGCCGTTAAAAGAAACGACCATGTGCCAAATACTTCCCCATAATGCATAGGTTCGTCTGTTGGATTTCCACTTAAAATTCCCATTGTAATCCTCCTAATCAAATTCATATTTAGTGCCTCCTTCACCAAAGCACATATCATTATCATTTTCCTATAGCAGCTTATTAATTCATTATTTTGTGGCTTCAAAATAAAGCTTGATCATTAATAAAAATGTCTAATTGTTTATAATAAAGTTTGATCAGGAATCCTGTTTTAAAATTTATATTTTTCCTTATTCCGCAATTGGGCGCGTTTATTTAGGAACGCGTCTTTTTCATTTAAAGGGCCATATTGTTTAGTAAATAAACCCCAATTTCTCACTTATGGCACTGAGATATTGAGATTTTAAATACTAGAACATCCTTAACGGTATAAATCCTCATTTGCAATACTCTAAAGGGCCTTCTCCATTCGTACTTCCCTTGAATTGCATTCACTGCTTTTTAGCTAACAGATCCCGATCTGGTGCTTGTGGAGGTTGCTCGAGCCAGTCGTTATCAATCATTATATTGGCTCCATCTTCAGCATATTGTACAATTTCCGCCATTAATCGAGAATAAAGTGCTCCTAAATCGCGTCTTGGACTTGTCCCAAGACTAGCCCCATAATGGCTGATTCCTATCGAAATTAACGCTGTTACATGGAACATCATCAGTTTATCGGAAAATGGGGCAACCGTTGAATCTGTTGCTTCAGCATCCCATTTACTAGATGGAGGCAGGTGATCCTCACTTAATACAGAGCCGAAAACTTCAATATGTTTGGCTGAAATGTCTCTCCCTCTTACCATAAAATTACGAACATCTTGAGACTTCGCCACTTGACTAAATCCCGTGACCAGTGCTTCTCCTAACATATTTCGTATCATACTAAAATAGATATTCCCTATTTCAATTGCATTAAGAGGCCTACGCCTTCCAAACCAACCTGTTAAATAACTTTGTTTTTGAACGTATTGAACCTGTTTGGGCTTTGGAATATGAGGAGCTCTCGTATGGTTGCCCTTTGATAATAATACTTGTAATGCTTTGTTAAATAGTTGAGTGGATTCAGATAGACAGTTGGTGAAATATTGACTTTGGTCTAATCGAGAAGAATTAGCTAGAGCCATCCCATATGCTTCAATCCCAATTTTGCCCATGTGGTGAATGTATGTTAGATAGAAAGTATCCGTAAATAAAGGAGGAGCTTGTAAATTAAGATCCTCATTTTCGTTAAATCCATCCGGAATGGGAAGTTGTTCTTCATTAAACATAGCAGTTAAATTTTCAACTTGTGATTGAGATAACTGTAATGCGAATTCTAAAACGGCACGAATTTCTGTATCTTGAACGGTAGCTAGAGCATATTTAAGAACACAAATGGCCATCGTATCATTTTGGTACGCCGTCCAAAGATTTGCCATTTCTGCAGATGTTAAATCAACATGATGTTCTGTTTGCATTGAAATTCCTCCAACATTTTATTACCAGCATTAATTTCTCCAATATCAAATTTAATATGTATAATTGGGTTGACTAATTTCGAGAAAACTAACTTATGTTAGTTTAAATTACAAAGCTTCAGTTAGAATAGGTTATAAAGCTAATTGTTTGCATAAATACTAGCTAATATTAGCTTTTTGTTTATTCAAGAAAAGTGCGCTATTCTTTAATAAGATGCATCTATTTTTTATAAGCCATCACATTAAAAGATTGGATTATATTATAGTCCTAATGAGATTGTGAAATGTTGTACTTAAACTATAGGGTGATTTTGTGAAATAACTAATAACAATTTTGCTGTTCATTAGCATTTTTTAATATTACACAATTGGGCGCTCTTCTTAAAAATAGGAAGTGCCCTTTTTGTTAATCTTTGTTCCTAAATAAATAAGAGAATAAAGTTGTATATTGGTTACCAACTTTAATGTAATTAAAATTAATAGGAAGTTCTAAAGTTACCAACTTTAATGTAAATTTAATTTTTTCTTAGCTGCCCAATATCGTTGGTTTTATTGGATTTTTGGGTTACCAACTTTAATGTCACTGAACAGTCTCCCTGTAACATAGATCTTCCCTCAGTAACAAAGTTGGTATCTGCTGTAACTTAGTTGGTACCCGAAGGGAAAACGGGAGGCAATATCGGATCAAATCAAGAATCGAGAAACGTACCGTCGGTACGCCAATCTCGGTTCTTTTTTTATTGATCAAACGTTTGATTAACAACGGAAAAAGTTAATCAAACGTTTGTTTACATGCAAAAAAAGCCTGATAAATCAACGATTGAGAGCGGAAGAGAAAAGCGGGGAACTCTAATGGAGCCAAATTTGAAGCAGGTCACCTAGAGCGAGAAGCCTGAAGAGAAGCCCGAAAAATGCCCGAAATGTGCAGTTTTAGGGGAAAACATTGTTTCAGATAGTAGAGGTAAGGAAGAAGGAGATAGGGGGTTCGACAGGGTAAAACCATTTTAGGATTGAACTTACTGTCTAAAACTAAAATTACCGTTCCTTACACAAAAATAACGTACCTTAAATAAAAAGAACATTCCAAGAACCGAAGGTTTCCTGATCCGATTCAGCAGACCTTCGGTCTTTTTTTGCCCAAAAATAGGCAGGGGGAAAAAGCGAGAAAAGCATGAAGCTAAGCGGGAGAAACCCGTCATATCAACAAGTTTGAAAGGAATAGAAAGTAGGAGATGCGGGAGCAAAAGCGAGAAAGAAGGCGGGAAGAATCGATCCTCAACCCTTAATACTACTCTGTTATTATTATGTCGGATTCAGTGAAAAATTGTTACACAAATGAGGGAAGGGCGGGAGAGAAGAGGGAACGTTATTATTTTTTAAGAAAAAGTGGGAAAGGGTGAGAAAATGGCGTGAAGTCAAGTGGGAGAAGGGAATTAGGGGAAGTAGAAGCTGGGGAACGTTATTTTTATTTGGGGACATAGTAGAGAGAAAAGGATTAAGGGAGAAGAACTTTTACTAATAAACATATTTAGAGAGCTAAAAATGAATTGTTGTGTTTATATACCCCCGAATTACACAGACTAATCCAGTTGTCTCCCACCAATTAACCCTGACGAGACACAAAAAAGTCTAAAGACAGACTGGATTTGGTACCCCCATTTTTTGTTGTTATAATTAGACGTATCAATCATTATTGGTCAATTTAGCATACTAATTCGTACCCATATTGGTAGTATGTACATAAATTTATGGTCATCTGTTATATTGAGTGTTAAAACGCTTGCTAATTTTTCACCATTAATTACAAATTTATATTAAAATTTAAGTGTGTCTAAAGACGCATATGGTGAAGGAGAGAGATGATGAAAAAAGCATTCATATATTGTAATTTAGGTGCATTGATGTTATTTTTTCTACCAACTGGTATGCTTTTGACTGATGCACCAGATAATCTTGGTCTAAACTGGTCAAATTTTATATTTCTATGGATCGTGCATGCAATACCAAGTTTCATAGTTTGGTTATTTTACCGAAAAGTCAAAGGTGCATTTATCATGTTTTTAATATTCGAGGCACTTATGCTTTCCTATGTATTGTTGAATTTTTTATCTTTAAAGTATGAAATTTAAGGTTAAATATCAATTAGTATTGATGAGCAATACGAAACTTTACACTAATATATAGGTTAAAAGGGTCGCCAAAAGGCAACCCTTTTACTATGTTAATTAGTTTGTTAATTATGATTTTCTCCCTCTCAAGTGAACCCGTTATGCGAAAACACTTGTGATTTTGCACACTGTTTCTATTATTATTTACTTGTTTTGCAACTCAAAAGAGAACGTCTTAATCTTATTAATAAAGCCCTTTTTGAATTGTTCAAGAGATAGACAAATATTATTATTGCTATGCCAATTTAACCTTATTGAAAATATTGTAAAATTACTTATAATATGGTTATAAGGACCTATGAATCTTAAAATGAAAGGGCAAACTCATTGAAAGGTGAGGACGCAAAGCTAAAGGGGCTAAAGCCGAAAGGCTATGTCAGCCAGTTGCCGATTAAGAGGACTAGTCGGTATTGATTAGTCTTTTTTATATGCAGATTTTTGAGGCAGAAGGGTGGCATAAAAATGGGGTGGTTAGTATTTTCTTTGGTACTATTGATTGGAATAGCAATTCCTTATTTCGTTTATACCAATCATGGAGTGGTGGGTAAGGAAAAATGCGAAAAGGAAACCAGAATATTTCGATTGGTGGAAAGTTCAAAAGATGTTGTTTACTATTATCAAGTTAAACCAGAGCGTAAATTTCTGTATCTAAGTCCAGCAATAGATACATTTTTAGGGACTGGGGTACAAAGCGATTCATACAAGAATCCTGATGTTCCATTTGAAAGAATCCATCCTGAGGATCGTGAATTTTTCACCAGAAAAATTAATGGAGAACTTGATTATAGCCAAGAGTTTATCCAACGATGGAGGGATAGTAAGGGAAGGTACAGATGGTTTGAAGAATACGCAACACCAATTTACGAAAATGGTGAATATGTTGCTATTGAGGGGATTATCAGGAATATTGACGAGAAGATTAAACTAAAAGAAAAATTAGAGTATAGGTTAACTCATGATACCTTAACCAATATTCATAATCGAGAATTCTTTGAACAACTAATGGAGAAATACAATAATACTTTAGATATTTCCATATCCATCATATTATGTGACTTAGATAATTTAAAACATATAAATGATACATACGGACATAAAACAGGAGATCAACTTATTCAAGAAACGGCTAAACTTTTAAATCAATGTATACCTGACAATACTACTGTATCTAGAATTGGTGGGGATGAATTTGCCATTATCTTTCCTACAGCTAATTGGTTGAAAGGTGAGGGCCTCATTGCCAAATTAAAGAACGAAATGGTGGATCACAATTTGGGAAAGAAGGATTTTCCAATACAAATGTCTATAGGATACGCCTTTAATCCGCACTCGCAGGGAAACATGAAAAACATTTTTGCAGAAGCCGATATGAATATGTATAAAAATAAAAATACCAAAAAGAAGGATTTGATTTTAAGTATTTGAAAGTATTTTCTATTGAGGAAAAAAACAGATCAAATCAAGAATCGGTACGCCCATCTCGGTTCTTTTTTTATTGATCAATCGTTTGATTAACAACGGAAAAAGTTAATCAAACGATTGTTTAAATGCCTGATAAATAAACGAATAGTAATAGAGCAAAGGCAAGAAGTCGACAGTAGTTATTCCATTAAAGGGCGCAATTGTGGAATATGCTTTGATATCGACCCGAGGGATGCTTAAAGCCACATAATTTGTGGCTTTAATTCACAATATATTTCAACGTGTTTGTGATTAGGTGGAAAAAAATTTAGCATGATTTATTAATAAAAGAGTAAGTTGTTTTGGGCTTTTATATCTTTTAACGGTGCTAATGTAGATTTTGAATAAAGTTTTATAATTTATTATAAAGCCTGATAAATTCGATGTTGTAAAACTCCAATATGTCACTCATTAAAGGGCCAGATTCTTGAGGAAACAGAAAGAGTAGAATTAATAAGATATATAAATAATAATCCAGGTCCCCATCTTCTAAAAGGTGGGGATATTTATCCTAACGTATCAATGTTCTCAATGAGTGGAGATTTTTTGCCAGAATACAGTACCCATAGCTCGTGGAGTGCACGTGTGCAGCCTACATATAACAGCTTTGCATCCTGCTTGGTTGCTTCGTAATGCTGTTCATCTACATCGACCAGCAGTACTGAGTCAAATTCAAGCCCTTTCGCCAGGTAGATAGGAACAACTGAAATGCCGCCTTCGTATTTGCGCTGCTTTGCATGAATAAAGGTTGTGGATAGTCCTGCTTCTAACAGGGCACTATGCAGAAGTGCACATTCGTCTTCTGTGCGGCCGATAATTGCAATGGTATCCATATTATTTCGCTGCAGCTGTTCGATGGTTTTGATGATGGTAGCGATGCGGTTTGTATTTTCGACTTGTACCATTTTTACTTTTTCTCCACTTCGAAAAACTGGATTAGCTAAGCTAACAGGGATATTTGCTTTCGAAATAATCTCATTAGCAAAGTGGATGATTTCCAGTGTAGAACGATAGCTCCTATTTAATTCGTGATATGTTACTTTATCTTGATTGAAAATCTCCAAAAATTCATCCCAGCTTTGAATACCCTGATACTCGTGAATGGCTTGCGATAAGTCACCCAATATGGTGAAGGAATTTCCTTGTGTCATCTGCTTTAACAATGCGATTTGAAACGGTGAAAAATCCTGTGCTTCGTCTACGATTACGTGATGATATTTGTGTTTTGAATCGCTGCCGAAAAGACGGTTGTGAATGTAGACAAGCGGAGCTAAATCCTCTAGGTCCATCTCTTTCTTTTTACAATTCGCTGCTGTAGCCTTCATAATGTCTGCCGGGATGATGTTTGCAAATGATGATTGGTTTGTTGGCATGAATAGCGATTTATAATAGGAAAGAGCAGAATGCTTTGGCCATTGCTTCATATAGGAAGTTAGATATTGTGTTGCTTTTTTCTTTCTGTCTTTTTTTATGCTAGTTTCTTCTATATTCTTCAGCTCGACATCAATCCATTTTTTTATCCGTGCCACGATACGTTCTCTTCGTTTAGCAAGTGGATAATGCTTATATTCGAAAGTAAACCAATGATGAAGCGTTTCTTTTTCTAACTGTATATTGTCCCATGGTTCAAAATCTTTATTTGGAACAGCCGATGCTTCATAGCTTTCTATGCAAGTATCAATGTAATCCATAAAATGAGTTGAGCCCTTCCATTTACCTGGAGTATTCTCATTCATTTCAGGGCGATCGAAACTAGGAGTGAACCATTTTTTTAGGTTCTCTGTTGGATCCTTAACGGTTACCTCATGATTGAGTATAGCTAGTGCCCAATCTGTAAAGGTTGTTTGCTGAATGCCGCCTACTCCCAGCTCAGGAAGTACGTTTGAAATATAATCAAGGAACATATTGTTTGGAGCAAAAATAATCATTTTTTCAGCTTGTATAGTTTCACGGTATTGATAAATCAAATATGCAAGACGATGCAGGGCAACGGTTGTTTTTCCGCTTCCGGCAACTCCTTGAATGACTAATGCAGTATTTTGGGATGTACGAATAATATCATTTTGTTCGGATTGAATGGTTGAAACGATATCCTTTAATCTATTATCTTTGTTTTCGCTTAATCGATATAATAGAAAATCATCAGTGACAGATACATTTTGGCCGCCTTTTACATATGTATCTACAACGCGCTGGAGAATTTTCTTGCGGATTACGATATTTCGCTTGAGATATATTAAGCCTTCAATGATACCTTCATCAGATTCGTAATAAGCGGGGTCGTCTCCTCCTGTGAACGAGTAAAACATGCTGGCAACAGGAGCACGCCAATCAATAACCATCGGATGCATTGTCGCTTGGTCAGATACACCTATTTTTCCAATATAAATCGGCATGGATTCCTTGCCTTCTTCTTTAAAGTCCATTCTTCCAAAGTACGGCTCATTTATCGCTGTGCGAAGGATTCTTCGATTGGTTTCTCGTATGCTTTCTAGTACTCGCTCTGAATAATTATTCCCTGAATATACAGGAATTCGTTCAAGCTTTGTTAATTGCCGGTCAATTTCGTCCATAATTGTGTTTAGCTGCTGAAGCTCTTCTTCATATGCTTGTGTTTCCAATTTTTCTTAACCTCCCTACATAACTAGAATAACCAAATTTTTAGATGAAATTTCATTTTATCAAAAAGTTGAGGACAAAGGAAAGAGGAAACTGAGAGAATGTAGCAAGTTAATTTTGGGTGTGTTGTTCTAGCATCCGAGATAGTTGGGTGCAAAGTACAAAAGGACTATATTGACGCTGATTGTATATTCCCTATATCAGAGTCAATCTCGATTCTTTTTTTTATTGATCAATCGTTTGATTAACAACGGAAATAGTTAATCAAACGATTGTTTAAATGCAAAAAAAGCCTGATAAATCAACGATTGAGAGCGGGAGAGAAAAGCGGGGAAGGACTTAGTTTTAGGAGGACAACGTGGCAGTTAAGTTTAATAAATCACCTATGATATGATTGGTATTGGATTTATTAATAAGGGGGTTTTTTTATGACACCAGAACAAATTGTTAGAGAATTTTTTGAAGAAGTACGTTCAGGAAATAATCCTGACTACGCAAATCAAATAATGGCAGAACAAGTATTGGCACATCAAATTGTATCTGAAGAAGAACAAACATTGTTGAGGACACCTAAAGATTATGCTGACCACGTAAGAGAAATGATTGAAGCTTATGGTAATTTTTCTTTAGAAATTCAAGATTTTTTAGTACAAGGAAATAAAGTATATGTACGTTGGAAACAAATAGGTACACACGTAGGAGAAATAGAGGGCTACAAACCTACAGGACTCCCAGTCATTCAAATGGCAAGTGCGGTGTATAGAATAGAAGATGAAAAAATTTCAGAGTATTGGATTCAGATTGATAGGTTAGGAATTCAAAAACAATTAGAGTGCAATAAAAATATCAAAGGTAGTAAATTAATTTTCAATGTACTAGAAAAATAAAAGTGCTAGGGAGTATGATATTTAATTAATATCATTTGTAAAGGAAAGGTCAACGGACCTTACAATATATGGTTTTTTTATTTGCATCCATAATGATATTATTAGGACATAATTTGTACAAGGGGGATTTGTTTTGATTAACGATTTACTTAAGGAAGCAAAGGAATTTATACAATCTTGTTATAAGGAATTAAATAAAACTGAGCAGGAACTAGAAAATAGATTGAATGAAATTGAAAAACAGGTACTTACCCAAGGTTTTTATGAACACACAACGGTGGAACTTGAATATGGAGCAAAAGTGGCTTGGCGAAATAGTAATCGTTGCATAGGAAGATTATTTTGGGATCATTTAAACGTTATCGATAAAAGAAACTTAAACACAGAAGAAGAAATTATAGAAGCATTATTTGAACACATAGAATATGCAACGAATAAGGGTCGTATACGTCCTACTATCACCATTTTTTCGCAGAAAACTCCTCATAAAAAAATTCGAATATGGAATCATCAATTAATTCGCTATGCAGGTTATAAAACCGATGAAGGTGTTATAGGGGACCCGCACTCCCTATCCTTTACAGAGACCTGTATAGATCTAGGGTGGGAACCGAAGTATGGAAAATTTGATGTTTTACCCTTAGTCATTCAAATTAATGAGAATCATCCAAAATTAGTCGAAATTCCAGAAAGACTTCTTCTCGAAGTTCCAATTCGTCATCCACATTATAAATGGTTTAAAGATTTAAACTTAAAATGGTATGCAGTACCGATGATTTCGGAAATGATGCTGGAAATTGGCGGCATTACTTATACAGCGGCTCCTTTTAATGGCTGGTATATGGGTACTGAGATAGGAGCAAGAAACTTGGCGGATGAAGTGCGGTATAATATGCTTCCTCAAATAGGAAATTTAATGGGGTTGGATATTAATAGTAATATATCTTTATGGAAAGATAGGGCACTTTTAGAATTGAATACAGCTGTTTTACATTCATTTAAGGAAGATGGGGTTAGTATAGTAGACCATCACACGGCTGCCCAGCAATTTAAAAAGTTTGAAGAAAAAGAAATGGAATGCGAAAGGGCTGTTACTGGCGACTGGACCTGGCTTATTCCGCCATTAGCACCAGCTGCCACACATATTTTTCATAAACCATATAAAAATAAAATAATAAAGCCCAACTATTTTTATCAACCAAAACCATATTAAGTTTTAGTAAAGTAAAATGTCTGTGCATAAAGACTTGTCTATCCGTAACTAACTCTTTCCCCCAGTAACAAAGCTAATGCCTCAACGGGAAAACGGGAGAGGCAAATTATGTAGTTTGCAGTGTCTCAAAAGAATCGGGAAACGTACCGTCAGTACGTTTCCCGATTTTTTTTGTTAAACAAACGTTTGATTAACAGATGAAAGAAGAAAATAAAAATATATGATGTATACTAGGTTATTTCAATTCTGCATTATAAAAGCATGGATTCAGGATAAAACCGATGGAATAGAACATTAAATTCGTTGACTCTCCCCTTAGGGGAGGATTTACATTATGTTTTGTAAGGTTTTATTAAAGGAGTAGAGCAATATGCAAAAACAAAACATGAAGTTAGCTATAGTATTGATGAATCTATTCATAGCCTTTTTAGGAATTGGCCTTGTTATACCGGTTACACCTACAATCATGAATGAGTTAAATATATCTGGTTCAGTTGTCGGCTATATGGTTGCTGCGTTCGCTGTCACGCAGTTAATGTTGTCACCGATTGCCGGTCGTTGGGTAGACCGATTTGGGCGAAAAAGAATGATCATTATTGGTCTAATAATCTTTAGTATTTCAGAGTTTTTATTCGGAATCGGAAAAACAGTTGAGTTTCTTTTTATTTCTCGTATGCTTGGCGGTGTCAGTGCAGCATTCATGATGCCAGCTATAACAGCATTTATTGCAGATATTACAACAGTTGATACACGGCCAAAAGCGCTTGGATATATGTCCGCTGCTATTTCAACAGGTTTTATTGTTGGGCCTGGTGTTGGTGGTTTTTTAGCAGAAATTGGTTCTCGATTACCGTTTTTCTTTGCAGCAGGCTTAGGCTTATTCGCAGCCATTTTATCTAGTATTGCACTTCGTGAGCCAGAACGAAATCCTGAAAATGAAGAAGTAAAAGGGCGAAAAATAGGGGTAAAACGTATTTTTGCACCGATGTATTTTATATCCTTTATGATTATTTTAATCGCACAGTTTGGTTTAGCAGCCTTTGAATCGTTATTCGCTCTATTTGTCGATCATAAATATGGCTTTACATCGAAGGACATTGCCATCATAATATCAGGCGGAGGCATTGTAGGAGCGATTGCTCAAGTTGCATTATTTGATCACTTTACTAAATGGTGGGGTGAAATTCGCTTAATTCGTTATAGCCTCATTCTCTCGACGATACTTGTATTTTTAATAACAATTGTGAACTCATACTTTACAATTTTACTTGTTACAATAACTGTATTTCTCGGATTTGATTTAATGCGGCCAGCTGTGACAACGTATTTATCAAAAATTGCCGGCAATGAACAAGGATTTGTTGGAGGTATGAACTCGATGTTTACAAGTATCGGTAATGTTATGGGACCAATAATTGGCGGGATTTTATTCGATATCGATTTAAACTATCCATTTTATTTTGCAACAGTCTTATTAGCAGGCGGTATTGGGCTAACCCTTGCTTGGAAAGAGCCTGTATATCGCACAGCTTAAGTAATCAAGAAGGGTATTCTTTTTTTATCGAAAAGAATACCCTTCTTTACTATACTTAGAGTAGGGAAGTGGTAGAAATGAAGGAAAAGCTTTACACAATCGGTGAAGTCTCAAAACTAGTGAATATCTCCATTAAGGCCCTGCGTTATTACGATAAAATCAACTTATTTAAGCCAGCCTATGTCGATCCGGATACTAACTATCGTTATTATAGAGACTCACAAATTTACCTTCTGGATCTAATCAAATCACTCAAATATATTGGTACCCCATTAGAAGAAATGAAAAAAGTACAGGGATTAAAGAGAGATGATTTTTTTGATTTTTTATCGGAACAAGAAAAAAATGTAAGGGAAAAAATAGATTTTTTATTAGAAATCGAACAAATTATTTTGAATGCTAAAAAAGGCCTGCAACGGCAGAAGGAATATCCTGCACTTGGTGAAGTGTTTCTTTCATATGAAGAAGAAATACAAATTATACAGACAAAGGCAGAAGGGATTGATCCGAAAAATATTTTAAATGCTTCTTACAGTAAATTGAGGAAATTTGCTGCGTCGACAGAAGGATTTAGAAACAATGGTTATGGTGCCATTTTCTCATATCAGCCTTATAAACATATTGATGAAGTTACTTATCGATATTTATTTACACCTGTTTTAACAAATAAACAGATTTCATTACTAACGCAAGATACGGAAGTTACAAAAATTCCACAAGGTAAATATGTATGTATTACGTTTAACAGTGTATTACCAGAAGATTACTTTTTGAACTTACAAAAACTAATTAATTATGTTGAAGACCATCAATTAATGGTTATCAGTGATATATATGAGTCTTTAATACACACTAATTATTCTCCGAACCAACAAGAAGAATATTTGATTGAAATGAGAATTCTAGTGAAAGAATCTACGAACAAAGGAAAGTTGATAGTAAATTAGAAGAGGAGACAAATAATATGAGTTTAATTGCCATAGACTTAGATGGAACGCTATTAAATGATCAGAATGAAATTAGTAAAGAAAATATTAGAGCCATTCAACATGCACAAGAAAGTGGAATTGAAGTAGTCATATCCACAGGCCGGGCATATTTTGATGTTAAAAATATTTGTGAAAAGGCTGGACTTACTACATTTGTAATCGGGACAAACGGTGCGACCATTCATTCAAAAGATGACAAACGGATTGCTGCCACTGCTATAGAAAAAGATCATGTCTTCTCCATTCTCCAATGGCTGGATGAACGTGAATATTATTATGAAGTATTTACAGATACAGCCATTTATACTCTTAAACAGAGCAGGGAAAATTTCCAAAACGAGATTCAAAGTCTGAAAGGCACATATTTAGACGGGGATATGAAAGAGTTGGTTGAAATAGCGGAAAGACAATTGGACCAATTTGGCTATGTATTAGTTGAAAGCTGCCATGATATCTTAAAACAAGAGGAAAACTTCTATAATATTTTGGCATGTTCGTTTGATAGAAAGAAATTGAAGGAAGCATGGGAACAATTCCAAAGCTTTGAGGAGTTAATGGTGGTTTCATCTGCTGATCATAACATTGAAATGACGAATAAGACCGCTTCAAAAGGAATGGCACTTGAAAAATTGGCTTCTATAACGAACCGTTCCTTGGATCGTTCAATGGCAATCGGTGACAGCAACAATGATTTATCGATGTTCCAGAAAGTTGGCTACAGTGTTGCAATGGGAAATGCAAAGGATGAGATAAAAGAAGTTTGTACAGCCATTACTCTTAAAAATGATGAGCATGGTGTAGCCCATGTCATTTACCAATACCTTGAGAGTCTCGTGATTCAAAAATAATGTAAATAACCTGCTGTTATGTCAGGTTTTGTTGCTATGAAAAGGGGAAAAGAGATGAAAACTATTCTGATTGAAGGAAAAACTGTAGAAGATTGGAAAAGTGAATATCCTATCATAAACAAACTCATTTCAACAAAAGAAATATTTTGGACAAACCCTAAATATGAATTGTTTCAATCTGGAATAAAAAAAACAGGGCTCAATGATCAAGATGTAAAAGATGCGGAAGAAAGATTAAAACGTTTTGCACCATACATCGCTAAAGTTTTTCCGGAAACAAGAAAGTTTAATGGAGTTATTGAATCTCCCATCGTTAAAATCCCTTCTATGAGACAACACTTAGAACAAATACATGACCTCCATATCCCAGGTGAATTTTTATTAAAATGTGACAGCCATCTTCCAATATCAGGTTCTATTAAAGCAAGAGGCGGCATTTATGAGGTTCTTAAACATGCAGAGCGATTACTTCTTGAACAACAAATGCTAACACTGCAGGATGATTATTCTATTATTGATGATGAAAAATATAGAAACTTTTTATCACAATATTCGATTTCGGTTGGCTCTACAGGCAATTTAGGACTTAGCATTGGAATTATGAGTGCAAAAATGGGCTTTAGCGTAACCGTTCATATGTCAGCCGATGCAAAGAAATGGAAAAAAGACTTGCTTAGAAGCAAAGGAGCAACGGTTATTGAATATAAGGAAGATTACAGTAAGGCTGTAGAAGAGGGACGAAAGCAAGCCAATGGCGAACCGAATTGCTACTTTATTGATGATGAAAATTCCAGCGATTTATTTTTAGGCTATGCAGTAGCAGCTTCTCGTTTAACAAAACAACTTGAAAAAATGAAGATAGCCGTAGATGAAGATCACCCTCTATTTGTTTACCTTCCATGTGGAGTAGGAGGCGGCCCAGGCGGAGTTGCTTATGGGTTAAAATTAGCCTATCAAGATCATGTCCATTGTTTCTTTGCAGAACCAACCCATTCACCATGTATGTTGCTTGGTTTGGTAACGGGATTACATGATAAAGTTTCTGTGCAGGACTTTGGGATTGACAATCTTACTGCAGCAGACGGTCTTGCTGTTGGAAGGCCATCCAGATTTGTCGGCCAAACGATTGAGCCTTTTTTAAGTGGTAGTTATACGGTAAGTGATGAGGAACTGTATAATCTATTAAGTGCCATGATTGATACCGAAAATATTCATCTTGAGCCTTCTGCACTTGCAAGTGTATTTGGTCCAATTCAGTTATTTAAAGAGAAAGAAGGGCAGGAATATTTAAAGAAGCATAACTTAGAGGACAAAATGAAAAATGCCACACACATCATGTGGGCTACAGGCGGCAGTATGGTACCTAAAGAAGTGATGGAGGAATATTATAAAAAGGGATTGAATGCTAAGGAGTAAATTTATGATCCCTTACAGTATTGAGGACAAATCCTTTGTGAGTAACAAATAGGCTGCATCTCATTAAATATCTATACTTCTTCAAACAATATATAAAGATTATTACAAAGAGGCCGAACATAAATCAGATTTTTTTCTGACTTATGCCCCAGCCTCTTTTTTGTATCTTTATGCTTATTCAGTAGCAGCTTGTTCCATCGCTCGGATGGATTCGGCTACCTTAACCATCATGGAACATTCGACCCTCTTGCGGAAAATGTCACAACTGAAGTCGTAGGTTCCCTTGAGGGAGCCGGTTGCATGCAGGGCGTTGGCAGGGCAGCCGCCGCTGCAATAGAGTTTCGCCCAGCAGTCCTGGCATTCTGGCTTTGAGTAGCAGTTGCTTTCTTTAAATTGGCATTGGGTCTCTGGTTTGGTGATTCCATCCCAAATGTTTCCCATGCTGTATTCTTCATCCCCGACAAACTGGTGGCAAGGGAAGAGCTCGCCCCATGGTGTGACAGCAAGATATTCGGTTCCTGATCCGCATCCGGAAATTCTTTTTTGGATACAAGGGCCTTCTGAGAGATCAAGCATGTAATGATAGAAGGTAAAACCATTGCCTTGTTCGTTACGTTTAAGCATTTCCTTCGCGAGAATTTCATACTGGTTGTAAATCTCTGAAAGGTCCTTCTCGGTGAGTGCATATGGTTCCCGGGGATCACAGATGACCGGTTCCATTGAGAGTTTGTCAAACCCAAGATCTGCAATGTGAAAAATGTCATTTGTGAAGTCTACGTTGTTATGGGTGTATGTCCCACGTACATAGTATTCTTTGTCTCCACGCTTTTTGATGAATTCCTGGAACTTCGGAACAATATGATCGTAACTGCCTCTTCCAGAATCGGTTTTGCGGAGACGGTCATGGACCTCTTTTCTTCCATCAAGGCTTAGTACGACATTGTACATTTCCTGATTCAAGAAATCGGTGACCTCATCGGTAAGCATCATGCCATTCGTCGTGAAGGTGAAGCGAAATGTCTTTTTGTACTCTTTTTCTTTGCTTCTTGCGTAAGCGACAATTTGCTTGACAACCTTCCAGGCCATGAGCGGTTCTCCACCGAAGAAGTCCACATCGAGGTTTCGGTGATGACCAGAGTTTTCCAATAGGTAATCGATGGCTCTTTGCCCAACCTCATAGGTCATGATAGCTCTGTCTCCGTTGTATTTCCCCTGGCTTGCGAAGCAGTATTCGCATGACAGGTTACAGGTATGCGCAACATTGAGGCAGAGGGCCTTTACAAAAGTCTGGCGATTTCTCAAATCAATTGAGATGTCCTTAAATTCATCCTCAGTAAAAAGCTGCCCATCATTTTTTAGATTCTCGATATCCGAGATTGTTTCCCGAATGTCTTTCTCGGAAATATTGGAATCCTTTGCGTACCTATCCAGCATCTTTGACACGATTTCTTTGGCAGGTGTATCCTCATAAAGTTCGATAATATCATAGGCGAGGTTGTCGACAACATGTACCGAACCGCTATAGGTGTCAAGTACTATATTGTATCCGTTTAGTTTATATTGATGAATCATACCTTAAATCTTAGCTCCTTTTGTCCATAAAAATTGCCGCCCATCTGCAAGCAGTTGGGCGGTCCTTTTCCTTTTTCTATCTGTTCATTGTATTTTCGCACTTCTGATTGGCTACACCGCAGGAAGTTTTGCAAGCCGATTGGCAAGATGTCTGGCATGCGCCACAGCCGCCATGTAATGCAGTATCCTTCAGTTTTCGAGTGCTCAGTGTTACGATTCTTTTCATAAGAAAAGCCTCCTATTTTTGATGAACTTTTTGAGAAAATAAGAGTAGAAATTCGTGAATTCTTTCACATTATCTCAGGATAATTTTAGCAATACCCCAGGTTCACGTCAATCGTTCATGATATTTTGATAGAAAGGAAAAAACGCGCATTTTATTTGGAAACAGGAGTTACATGTAAATATTCTTCTAACGTAATACCGCGATTTTGGATTGCAGTTGAAATATTACCCACATAACGAAGATGCCAAGGTTCGTATTTATAACCCGTAATGGATTCTTTTCCTTTTGGATAACGAATAATAAATCCATATTTTGCGCAATTTTTCTTTAGCCATGCGGCTTCTTTCGTATTAGCAAAACAAGATGCTGCCGCACATTTCCCATTTCCTCCGCTAACATCAATGGCTAAACCAGTTTGATGTTCGCTTGTTCCAGGAATGGCGCTATAGGTTCGGGCTTTTTCAAAACCATCTCTTTTTACATAATTGTTAAATAACACTTTTTGAGTACTATAGGAGCGATACGCAGATACTCCGCTTAAATAAATTCCATCTTTTTGGGCTGCAGCAAACATTCTTTCCAAAGCTATTGCCGCTTCTTTTCTCATTTTACGCTTCTCTATTTTTTCTTTAAATAAAAAAGGTACATTGGGATAGACTAAATCCTTCGGAACATAGGTAACCGGCATATAATACTTTTTATTCACAACTGCTGCAATCGATGCTGGATAGGACGTCAAGGTAACAGCACTTATCTTCGTTTTGGAGGGGGAATTCGATATATTATTTTGCTGTATTTTAGATTTTGGCTGGTTTGATTTGTTTAAAGTCTTCGTGCAGCCAATCGCATTGATTATTAAAAAGATCATCAGTAATACACGGATACTATTTTTAAACATTAAAATATCCTCCTTGACCAGCTTTTTCTTCCAATAAAAATCCCCAATTCCATTGTTAAAAAGCATAACTACAACCAACTGCCCATGAACTAATAAAGCCAATTTAAAAGATTAACAAGCTAACTATTCCAATTAAAATAAGGAAAATCAAACTGTATTTAATGGTAAATTTGAACAGCTCACTATCTTTTCCGACTAATCCTACTGCGGCTGCAGCTACAGCAATGGATTGAGGAGAAATCATTTTCGCCATCGTTCCCCCCATCACATTTACTGCCACCATAGTTCCAGGATCAATTCCAATTTGGGTGGCTGTGACTGATTGAAGAGGGGCAAATAAGGAGCCGCTGTTTACAACAGAACCAGTTAAAAATACCCCTAACCAGCCTAACACAGGCGAAAATAATGGAAAAACCGCCCCTGTTGAGGCAAATGCTAAACCAAGTGTGGATGACATACCAGAGTAGTTACAGATATATGCAAAAGCCAGTACACTACAAATGGTCAGTACTGGTGCAAATAATTCTTTAGCGGTTTCTTTTGTAGTGGCCATGAGCAGCCGGCCGCTGCACCGAAAAAGAATACTTGCCACAATTATTGTAATAACAATAGCTGTTGTCGTGGATGAAAATGGATCAAATTTAAATACCGCAGCAAAGGGTGTGTCTTTCGGAACGACTGGAGCATGCTTAATAACCAAGTTGTTTAAACCTGGTATTGGAAGTAAATACACTAATTTTTCTAAAGGACCACCCGGTATAAATAAATTTTTAAAAAATGTTAAGTTGAACAAAGTGACGCATAGTGTTAAAAAAACAAATGGCATCCATGCATAAGCAATGCTTCCAAGGGAGTATCTAACATGTGTATCTTCTAATTTCCCTTGATTGATACGGAAAATCTCTTTGGGTTTCCATACCTGTAAAAACAAGGCTAGTGCAACCAAACTCACAATGGCAGCCAAAATGTCGGCGAGTTCTGCACCCAGAAAAGTTAAGACCAATGCCTGTGTGAGAGCAAAAGAAACCCCGCTAACTAAAACGGCAGGGAAAGTTTGTTTGATGCCTTTGAAACCATCAATGATAAAAATGAGCAAGAACGCAACCACAATACTCAAGAAGGGAATAACTAATGCAGTATAACGTGCGACAGTAAGGGCATTTACACCTGTAAGCAGAGCAGGGACTGTTACGGGAATACCCATTGCACCATAGGCACCACCAGCAATGTTGGCAATTAAACAAAGACTTGCTGCATAAAGTGGTCTAAATCCCAACCCTACCAAAATGGCAGCTGTAATCGCAACAGGTGCCCCAAATCCTGCAGCTCCTTCCAGAAATGCTCCAAATGAATAGGCAACAATGAGAACTTGCAGTCTTTGGTCGGCTGTAATAAAAGAAATGCTATTTTCGATAATTTCAAATTTGCCGGTTTTAACTGTGATCCTATAAAGGAAAATAGCTGCAAAAACAATAGAAGCTACTGGCCATATACCGGCTAAAATGCCATAGAATGCCGACATTAAAGTGATTGTAGCAGGCATTTTATAAATAAAAATGGCAACAATTCCTGCCACGATAATGCTGTACAGTCCTGCAAAATAACCTTTCACCTTGAAAACTGACAGCATGACAATAAAAAAGATTATTGGAATGGCGGCAACAATTGCCGATATCCAGATGTTGTTCAGTGGGTTATAGGTCTGTACCCAAGTATTCAAATTTCCAACCCCTTTACCAGTTTTTTCTTCTTTAAGCCCCTTATATTTGTTAAGGTAACCAATTTCATAATCTCTAAACGATTTAATTAATAATGAAAAAGCCCTTCAAATCTTTTAAATATTACCTCCCTATAAAAAATTGGCTACGTTAATGTACATTGTTGATTTGGCTACTATATTGATTTGATTAAAATCAACATGCAAGTTCATCAGAGCCAAAAAAAAACACTTGCAAAACGAGAGTGTTCTCGTTTATTATGTAAATATAAAAGAGAGTATTCTCGTTTTTATGATTAGGAGGAATAAATAATGAAAATCAAGGCAATAAGGTTAATTATTTGCTTCGCTTTATTTTTATTTACACTAGGAAATGACAAAGCTGTAGCTGTAGCTTCCTCACCTCCCTCTTTACAAGATAAACAAAAGATGGAAGCTTTTTTTGATGACTTTTTTCAAAATGAAATGAACAATCAAAAAGTACCGAATGGGGTAGTTTCACTAGTAAAAGGGAATGAAATTATTTTTTCAAAAGGATATGGATACGGAAATTTAGAAAAGAAGACCCCATTTGATCCAACAACATCATCCTTTCGAATTGCTTCTGTTACAAAGTTTTTTACGGCAGCAGGGCTAATGAAACTAGTACAAGAAGGAAAAGTAAATTTAGATGAAGATGTTAATATTTATTTAAAATCTATAAAAGTACCGAATGTCTATTCAAACCAACTTACCCCCTATCATTTGCTAACGCACACAGATGGATTTCAGGAGGATTCAATTGGACTAAAAACAACGAATCCTGAAGAAATTAAATCGTTTATGGACTATTTAAAGGAACGTTCATTTCACCAAGTAGCTGCTCCGGGAGCAATGATTACATATGGAAATTTAGCTTCGTTACTACAAGGGGCCATTATCGAAGAAGTTTCTGGCCAGCCCTATGAAAAATATATTACTGAACAATTTTTAAAACCATTGAATATGGGTCATAGTTACTTTAATCAGATACTTACAGAGGAACAAAAGAAGGATTATGTACCAGAGTACATGATGAAAGATGGTGAGTACGTAAAAAATGAAATGATTTACTCTCACATTGCACCTGCAGGAGAGTTAAAAGCATCTGCAAATGATATAGCAAGTTTTATGATGTTGCTGCTAAATGATGGAAAAACGAAAGATGGGCATCAATTACTTGATAAACATACTGTTCATCAAATGCTTTCTCAAGCCTATACTTCTCATCCGAATATGCCTGGAGTCGCTTTAGGTTCTTTTGAACATTTTG
>CAYNUT010000033.1:26215-30402 GCA_964400595.1 uncultured Neobacillus sp.
ATTTTGAAAATGGGAAACGAGCCTTAATTCGTGATGGTCAATCAGAAGTATTCCAAAGTAAATTGGTTTTATGGCCAGACGAAAAAATCGGTCTTTTTGTTTCCTCTTACAGTGAAGAACTAGCTGACCATCTTGTATCTGCCTTTCTCGACTATTATTTTCCTGTAGAAAACAGTAAAAATAAGGTCACTACAAAACAAGATAGTAAAAAATATGAAGGGATGTACAATTATGTTCAAGCCTCAAATACAACGTTTACAAAACTACAATCATTTGCAACACCTCTTAATATAAAAGCACATGATGATGGAACGATAACCATTAGTCCACTGTTTATCGATCCTTTTGGTGGAGTGACGAAAGCAATCAAAATGGAAGAGGTGGAAGATGGATTATTTAAAGGAATTAACGAAGAATTATATATATCTTTTAAACAAGATGCTGACGGAAAAGTCACCCATTTATTCTCTGGATCAGGTTATCATAACTCATTTAAAAAGCTAACCTGGTATGAAAATATTAAACTGCATATAGGATTGATGATCTTTTTCCCAGTGTTCTTTCTGATTGCCCTGATTGGAAATGGGATAATATCATGGTGTCAAAGGAAACAATCTATTGCAAATTCTGCAAAAAGAAGGAGAAAACTACATTTATCGTTAGTAATTGGTCAATTATTGTTTTTACTGCTATTTATACCTGCGGTTGCATTTATTGGGATGTCTTCAGGTGTACCAGCCTATGTGCTAGGAATTACACCATTCATGGTAATCGTATTTACAATCCCACTAATCACAACAGCAGTCTTCTCGCTATTCATTTTCAACATAGTGAAAGATTGGAAAAAATATTCATTTACTATTAAACTTTATTATAGTGGTTTTATGTGCGTGAACATTGTATTTTATCTCTTTTTATATTACTGGAGATGGTACGGTTATTGGTTTAACTGAGAATAAAACTACGTACACTTTTCTATCTTTTAAGAAAGAAGGATTACTAATGTCTCCAAAAGTATCACTGGAATATAAAGAGCGAAAGCGACAAGAAATCTTGCTTGCTGCAATGGAAGTCTTTCGGCGGAAAGGTTTCGAACCTACTACCATGAAGGATATTAAAGAAGAAGCAGGAATAAGCTTTGGTGCTCTTTACTCATATTTTTCAAGTACTGAAGAAATGTTTCTACAACTTCTACAAATGAGCAGCCAGCATGAAAATGACGATATTCAAGATAAGGCTGTTACAAGTAGTTGGCAGCAAATTGAAAACTATCTTCAAGAACAAAATGAACAACTAAAAGAAATAAAAGACAGTCTTGTACCCACTGCATATGAATTTTTCATGACCAGTTGGAGGGAAACTGGGAGACTTTCTATTTTGAAAAATCGCTACGAAAAAGCAGGAGAACAATTGAAGTCAATCCTTTCAAAAGGTATTAAAACCAAAGAATTCCGACCTGCAGTCGATGTCGATTCTCTTGCTAAATTAATCGTTTCAACTTTAGAAGGCTTAAATATTAGCGTCCTCTTTATCGGCTATAAAGAAAGTAGAGCAAAAGAGCAGCTTGTCACTTTAACGGAGACCTTAAAGCAATTATTACTTGTAAAAGAGTAGACATAAAACGAAAAATAGAAAAAACTTTGGAGGAGAAAAATGAAATCTGAAATGTTAAGAGAATATCGTTCCTATTTTAATCAAAAGCTAGTGGAGGCTGATTCCTTTTTTAAGGAATTTGGTGAATTAGATGATAAGGCTTATTCTGATGGTGCTATTAGTAAAAAAAATAAAGAATTAATGGGTTTAGCTATTTCTTTAGTAACTCGTTGCAATGAATGCATATTATATCATTTGGATGGATGCATTAAAGCAGAAGCCAATTTAGAAGAAATTATAGAAGCAATAAAAATTGGAGTAATTGGTGGAGGTTCTATTACTTATCCAAATGCTCGATTTGCGTTTGAAATGATTGATGAACTAATAAAAAATAAATAGGGAGTGTAATATTTACTGTGTAAGTAAAAGAGAGTACGGCTTTTACTTACACAGTTTTTCTATTTTTATCAGAGTAAGGATAATGGTTGGGAGGTTTTTTACGTGACAAATACGGACCGTGACCATGAGTCCGTAAAGCTGGCAAACCTCATCTTAGAAAAGTACAAACCATTGACTTTTGTAGATATGAAAAACGCCTTAAAAGATATCTATGGTTTATTCCTTGCTGTTTAAATTTTCCTTATTAATAATATCTTTTACGACATCTTCAAGGGATACATTTCCTAAAGACTTTTCCAATGCTAATTGAGCAGCTGTCAATAATGGATCTATTGCATTTTGGATATTCCTTCCGACAGGGCAGGCTGGATTAGGAGCCTCATGTAAACTAAACAACTCTTTCTCTTGTACTACATTAACCGCCTTATATACGTCTAATAAGGTAATCTCAGATAAATCCCTGGCTGGCTTTGCTCCTGCTATACCAGGATGTACCTCCACTAACCCTGCTTTTTTCAGCATCCCCATAATTTTTCTTATCACGGCAGGATTTGTATTTACACTGCCTGCTAAAAATTCTGATGTGTTTACCCCTTCTTTATTTATTTCAATGAGAGCTAATATATGAATTCCAACGGAAAATCTGCTGCTAATAGACAATCATCAGTCACCTACCTAACGTTAAATAAAACAAAATACCAACAATGTTGTAATTAAAACAATTACAGATTTATTATACCTTAAAATAAAGAACAAAACTAAAAGGGCTTATAAATTTGTTGACAAACACATGGATTGTAACTATTATAGTTACATGTAATCAAAATAATTACAACTAACAAGAAAGATTATAACAAAATATATATTGGAGGAAAAGACAATGAAAATATTAGTAACAGGTGCAACTGGAAAATTGGGAACCAAGATTGTAGAGACGCTTTTGAAAACTGTACCAGCGAATCAACTGGCTGTCAGTGTTCGCAGCCCAGAAAAAGCGGAAGGCTTACGGGCTCGTGGAGTAGAAGTCCGTCAAGGTGATTTTGACCATCCAGCAACATTAGATTCGGCTTTTGCTGGTATTGACCGTTTGCTAATTATATCTGCAGATGGAGACAATGAAACAAGAATTTGCCAGCACACGAATGCGGTTGCTGCGGCAGAACGCGCTGGAGTTAAATTTATTGCTTATACCAGCCTAACAAATGCGAGGGAAAGCAAAATGTTCCTTGCCCCGCCGCACCAAGCCGCAGAAGAAGCTATCTTGAAAACAGGTATTCCATACTCTTTCTTACGCAACAACTGGTACCTGGAGAATGAAATCTCAAGCATTCAAGGTATCCTCGCAGGAGCCCCTTGGGTGACATCAGCAGGAAATGGCAAGGTAGGCTGGGCACTGCAGCAGGATTATGCAGAGGCGGCGGCAGCTGTGCTGGCTGGGAATGGACACGAGAATACAATCTATGAGCTTTCAGGAAAACTCATGACTCAAGAAGAATTTACATCTGCTCTTGGAGCAGTATTGGGTAAAGAAGTACCGGTGCAGCAGGTTGATGACGCTGCTTATGCCGACATCATAAAAGGTGCAGGTGTACCGGAATTTCTTATTCCCTTTCTTACAGGGATTCAGGAAGGCATTCGGGAAGGTGCATTGGAGGTCGAGAGCAATGATTTTGAAAAGCTGCTCGGACGTCCCGCAACCCCGGTTGGCCAGGCGTTGAGTCAAATCGTTAGCGGAATCTCCCAAACAAAATAATAGAAAGCAATTGAAAACCGGCCTTTCTGAATGCAGAGGAGGCCGGTTTTTGTTTTTAGTTTGGAAGAGTAAATCGCGGCTGGGTCCTGCGGTAGTAGGCAACAAATAAGGGAACCCCGTGCCGAGCTGCATAATCTTTGGCAAGTTCTCCGGTTCTCCGCATAACGGCAATCAGCTCTGAGTTTTCGCCTTTTTTAAATGCCGTGGTGCTTTTTACTTCTGTCACATCCCCGCACCCGATAAGGCCCCAGAGAACTTTATTTAATTTCAAGTTGCTGTCTCCCATCTATTAAAATTGAGTCAATGGCTTTCCTATTATTAAAATGACAACAAAAAATAGAGGATAGACAATTTATAGAAAAATAGCCTTAGATCTTGAGAACGGACGTGCATGATGAAGTAGCCATCTGATTCCCAGGAACGTAAAAAAATCTCTCCAACG
>CAYNUT010000034.1:0-24830 GCA_964400595.1 uncultured Neobacillus sp.
AGCCTGCAGGCGCTGCTGCGTCGGTTCCCAAATCCCGTCTTGGTAAGCCTCAATCTGGCTTCTTAAGGTCGCGAGCGGCGTCCGCAGTTCATGAGCCAGGTCACCGGTAAACTGCTTGCGGAGCATTTCTTCCTTAGCCAGTGATTCCGCTAGATTATTGAAGGAAATCGCCAGTTCCTTGACTTCTGTCGGCAAGCCTTTTAACGGGATCCGAATGTCGAGGTTGTGCTGCTGCAGCTCGCCAGCCGCAAATGAAAGCTTGTTCAAGCCGAAGGTTAATTTTTTGGAAAAAAGCATACTAAAAATAATCGCGAGCACAATTGTCAAACAAACGGCTGCATAAATGTAGAGCTGGATCGATTGGAGAAAGGTGTACTCATCATCAATCAAGCCCAAAGGATAGATGGCTACCAGCTTTCCAATTACGATATTATCTACTCGAAGCGGATAAGACTTCGACCGCCACTCCTCCCCGTCAGGCGGTGCTTCGGTCAGTCCCAGGCTGTTCAACATCCCGCGAATATTGGAGGAATCCATTTGCAATCTCCCATAACGATCATACAATTGGAAATAAAGCTGTTCGGTCATCGCGTGTTCATGCAGCAGGCTAAAAACCGGATCGCTCGTAAAATGGCCGTTTTTTTCATAATCCTTTTCAATTTCTGATATGACTCTCTCAATCTTTTTTTCCCGATTATGAGCTAAATAACTATTAAAGCTTTCTTCGAATCCATATTGGGTAAAAAAGCTCACGATTAAAATTCCAATCATCGAGATGAGTACCAGGTAAAATAGAATCTTAGACCGGAGCGTTTGCAGCATCTAGCACCCCTCCAAATTTATAGCCCATGCCAAATACAGTCATGATAAAATCCGGCTGCCTGGTATCGGTTTCGATTTTTTTGCGGAGGTTTTTAATATGCGTATCAACGCTGCGTTCATAGCCTTCATAATAGATGCCTTCATCCTGAATTTTTTCAAGCAGGTCCATCCGGCTGTAAACACGCCCGGGATTCATCGCCATATTGGTTAACAGCTTATATTCAATTGGAGTAAGTGTAATATCCTGTCCGTTAACCGTTACTTCTTTTTTAATTAAATCAATCACTAATTTTCTTCTGTTAAATTCGAGCTTTTCAACTTTTTCGGTCTTTTTCACCCGCCGTAAAATCGCCTGAACGCGGACGACGACTTCCCTTGGGCTGAATGGTTTCGTTAAATAATCATCTGCACCCATCACAATGCCGTTAATGCGGTCATCCTCGGCGGATTTCGCTGTCAGCATCAGGATCGGAACCTCTGATTCTTTGCGGACAAGGCGGCAGACCTCCTCACCGGAGATATCAGGAAGCATTAAGTCTAATATGATTAAATCAGGGCTGATGGTTTTTACTTTTTTCAGGGCATCGATGCCGTTATCGGCACTATGAATTTCATAGCCTTCCCTTTCAAGATAGGCCTCGAGAACTTCTATTATTCTGCGTTCATCGTCTACTAAAAGTATTTTCATTATTATCACTCCCCATATCATTAATATATCATTTCGAATCTGTGAAGTTTGTATCTTCACAAATTCACCACAACTTCTTCATAACATCTTCAATCTTTCTCGCTAAGATGTAAGTGAAATCATGAAAGAGCATTCGGCTCTTTCATGATTGATTAGGATGAAAAATCTTACTCATCCCAAATAACCTCTCTTTTTATATAGTAAACAAAGGTGTCCCGAACGTTAGGGGGCACCCATTTTTTTTGCCTTTATTTTAAAAAAACGGCTAAAAATTCAGCTTCCATAAATCTAGGTCTATAGTATTCTTAGGTTAAGAGGTGCTGACTATATGCTGAAAAAAATATCATTCAAAATCGCTTTGCTTTTTTTCATAGGAATTTTTCTATTCGAAGGAATTTCAATGGTATTTCTCCATAATAATATTATACAGTCCCGGGTTCATGAAGAGCTTTCCAATTTACAAACCTGGGGCAATAACCATCGTCATATACTCGAACTTTCTTTCCACGAAGAAACCATCCGGCATATTGCGATGATGGAGGCGCAGACAGATTCACAAGTCGTCTTAACGAAGCCTGACGGGGCAATTTATATGTCATCCAATCAGGTGACCGATGACATGAAAAAAATTATGAAAACAACGCCGAGAAAGGTTCCCTATGATGGCCTGATATTAGAGGACGACTGGAAAAATGCCTCCTATATCGCTTCGGTCAGCCCTGTTGTTATCAACCATAAAAATTGCGGCTATGTTTACATGTTCCAAAACACCCAAAAAATCAGGGACCTAATTTCCGGGTTAAACCAGCATTTCCTTATCGCAGGACTGCTTTCCCTGCTCTTTATGGTCATCATCATTATCATTTTAACCAGAGTTGTTACCCACCCTGTGATTCAAATGAGTGAAGCCACGAAACGAATCAGCAAAGGCGACCTCTCCGTTTCCCTGCCCAAGCTCGGCAAGGATGAAATCGGCGAGCTCGGCGAATCAATTAAAGTCCTTGCTAATGATTTGAAAATTCTAAAAAATGAACGAAATGAATTTTTGGCCAGCATCTCCCACGAGCTCCGCACCCCGCTTACCTATATTAAGGGCTATGCGGACATTGCCGGGCGCCCTGAAACGGAGGATGCCGACCGGGACAGATATTTAGGAATTATTTTTGAAGAAGCAGGCAAGCTTGCAAAACTCGTTAAGGAATTATTTAATCTCGCAAAAGTGGATGAAAATAATTTTTCCATCGCGAAAGAAGATGTCCACCTGCTGCCATATTTACGGGGAATCATTGAAAAAGTATCCCCGGCACTTAAAGAAAATCAGATCGACCTCGTTTTGCAATGCCCGGAAAATTTGTACACGAAGCTTGATCCGACCCGCTTTGAACAGGTCATCCTTAATCTGCTGGATAACGCCAGGAAATACTCGGAGCCGAATACGAAAATCATCGTGGAGGCTGAACAGCGGGAGGGCAGACTCCATCTCACGGTTCAAGATGAAGGGAAAGGAATTCCGAAAGAAGATCTTCCGCGGATTTTTGAACGCTTTTACCGCGTTGATAAATCGCGTACCCGGGCACTCGGTGGCAGCGGCCTCGGGCTTTCGATTGTGAAGCAGTTAGTCGAAGCCCATGGAGGAATGATTGAAGTGCACAGCACGCCGGGAGCAGGGACAAGGTTTGAAATTATGCTATAAGCAAATTTGAGACGAGTCTTGAAAAATGCTGTAAAAAAATCCTTATCAAAATTTGATAAGGATTTTTTTAGGCTTATTCTGCTTTCTTTTTGACCTCTTCTGTCAGTTCCTCAATGCTTCTTTTCACATTCGATTTGCCGGAATAGTTTTCAATCAGCTCTTTGACGTCAATGCCGCTGGATGCTTTTAATGACTCCTGCAGGCTCGCCATCAAGTTGGTTGCATAGCCGGTGATTTTATTGGCACCGCCATTTTCTCCCGAACCGCCGGTGTCAACAACGGTAATTTTATCAATATTCGATAATGGACTTGCCACTTGCTTTGCAAATTCAGGGAGCATTTTCATGACCATGTCAAGAATTGCTGCCTGACCAAACTGCTCGAACGCTTCGGCAATTTTCTCTTTGGCTTCCGCCTCTGCGAGACCTTTCATGCGGATAACTTCGGCCTCTGAGACCCCCTGTGCCTTTTGAGCTTCCGCTTTGGCTAGACCGTCAATGCGAACGCGTTCAGCTTCCGCTTTGGCCATTGCTTCAATCCGGTATTTATTGGCCTCGGCATCGGCCATTTGCTTCGCTTTTTCAGCTGCAGCAGCCTGCTCAACAGAGTAACGGTCGGCGTCGGCTTTTTTCTTCACTTCCGAGTCGTATTGGCGCTCGCGGCGAAGAATTTCTTTTTCCTCGAGCTCGATTTGCTTTTGTCTTTCGATAATTTTGATTTGCATTTCCTGCTCTGTTACATCTTGCTTTGACCTTGCGCTTTCAAGATCATAGGCCATGTCGGCGCGCGCCTTGGCAATATCCTGCTCGCGGCGGAATTCGGCAATTTTCAATTGGTTAATTTTTTCAGCTTCCGCAATTTCGGTTGCCCGCTCTAATTCGGAACGCTTCGCTTCCTTGGAAGCTTCTGCTTTCTTGATCCGGGTTTCTTTTTCAGCCTCGGCTGTTGCAATATCTGCATCCCGCTTTACCTGTGCAATCCGCGGTTTCCCTAGTGCATCGAGATAGCCGTTTTTGTCGCGGACGTCTTTAATCGTGAATGATACGATTACTAGGCCCATTTTGGCAAGGTCCTGTGAAGCAACCCTTTGGACCTCTTGTGAAAATTTATCGCGGTTTTTATATATTTCTTCTACGGTCATCGACCCGAGAATCGAGCGCAGATGGCCTTCCAAAACTTCTCTCGCCTCGTTTTCCCGGTCTTCCTTCGGCTTTCCGAGGAACTGCTCGGCTGCTGTTGCGATTTCGCTGATGGAGCCGCCGATTTTGATGATGGAAACGCCGTCTGCCATGACCGGCACGCCCTGCTCTGTGTAAACCTCAGGTGTGGTCACTTCTAGTTTGCTAGATAGCAAGCTTAGAGGTTTAGCTTGTTGAAAAACTGGTAAAATAAAGCTGCCGCCGCCGCGGATTATTTTAATTTTATTACCGGCTTCATCGACGTGAACATTGCGGTTGCCAAGAAAGCTTCCTGTGACAATCAATGCTTCGTCCGGCCCCGCCGTTCTGTACTTTGTAATGAAAACCCCGATTAATGCAATGAGAATAAGTGCAACGATCCCAATAACAACCCAGATAATGCTTAAATCCATGTTTGCAAACCCCCTGATCTCTTTTTACTTGAAACATTCTTCATGAATGCTTTCACAACTAAATATAGCTTTGTAAATCCTGGTGAACAGTAACTTCCAGTACCCCGTTTTTCACCTGGACGATGAGAACCTTGGTGCCATTGGCTATTTCCTGCTTATCAAAGCTGGATGCCGGCTTAGCTATGCGGCCGCTGGCACTGTCAATCAGCACTTCGCCAAAGCCATCTGCCGGAATTGGGGTAATGACGATCCCAATTCGCCCCTGAAGGTCCGATTCTTTATAAACAAGTGATTCCTCTGCCGAAGACAGCGGGACAAGAACAAATACATTTAATAATGAAACAAGAATAAAAGCGATAGCTGCAGAAATGCCAAGAATGAGTAAATAGTGCAGTTCTGATAATCGTTCAAATAAATAGCCGCTTGCCGAAAGAATCGTCACAAAGGCGAAAATGAGAACTGGATTAAGGAAATGCAGTCCATCCCCTCCTCCGTGGAAGTGAAATACATCGGCAAACAAAACATACACAACCGTTAAGACACCCGAAATGATTAATCCATATAAATAAATCGTTTCCAAAGGTATGCTAAATGGTTCCATGTGCATCAATCCTTATCGTTCATTTAAAATATTTTGATTTGATATTATGCTATTAGCCACTCCTCATCCATCCGCATCAACCCCTTCTTATGTACGTAACTTTAATACGGTTAATTTGTAAAAAAGTTTCACCTTTTCCGTAAAAATACATTTCCTTACCCTAAATAACTTCCATGATGCGTCCCTTTCTCCTGCGGGGGATTAAGGACAATTTATGAAATTTAGGAGGGGGTTGGAGGCGGCAGGTTTGGCATTGACTTTGTTGGGGGATCGCACTTCTATATGACTTTTTCCGCTTCTGGCTGCATTTTCGGTCAGGCAGTGCTTTCACTAGAATGAGTATCATCACAAGACACCTTAAAAAAAATGCCGCAGCACGAGACTGTGGCATCTATTGAATCATATTTAAAAACTTCCTGGTTCGCTCTTCTTTTGGATTGGTAAATATCTCTTCTGGCTTGTTTCTCTCGACAACCAAACCACCGTCCATAAAGATAACCTCATCCGCAGCTTCGCGGGCGAAACGCATTTCGTGAGTCACAACGATCATCGTCATACCTTCACGTGCGAGATCCTTCATGACCTTTAATACCTCGCCTACTAACTCCGGGTCAAGGGCGGAAGTCGGCTCATCAAACAGCATGACCTCCGGCTCCATCGCGAGGGCACGGGCAATGCCGACACGCTGCTGCTGACCGCCGGAGAGCTGCGCGGGATAGTAATCAACCTTATCTCCAAGACCTACTTTTTCAAGAAGAGCCTGTGCTTTCTTCCGCGCCGCAGCCTTATCAACACCCTTCACAATTACCGGCCCCTCCATGACATTTTCAAGCGCAGTCTTGTGCGGAAAGAGATTGTAATTTTGAAAAACCATTCCCGTCAATCTGCGAAAAGACGCAATCGACTTTTTCGAAACAGCCTTTGAAAAATCAAGACTTTGACCCTCGATGGAAATCCCGCCCTGTGTTGGTGTTTCCAAAACATTTAAACAGCGCAGCATCGTTGTTTTTCCAGAACCGGAAGGGCCGATAATGACGACCACTTTTCCTTTTTGAACCTCGAGGTCAATTCCTTTTAAAACTTCCAAATCACCGAACTGCTTATATAAGCCTTTAATTGAAATCATCGTATAACTCCTCCGGTGTTAACACAAATCAATTCGCTTGGAGAATCTGCTACCATAAAAACTTTTCCCCTACGATACATAGCGGTCCAGCCTTTTTTCCATAAATCCTTGCAGCAAAGAAAGGAAAAAGCAAATGACCCAATAAATCAATGCTGCTTCGGAATAGACCAATAAGAATTCATAATTGGCTGCGGTAATTTCCTGGGCGCGGCGGAACATCTCAGTGACCAGCACGACCGAAGCGAGCGAAGTGTCTTTTACAAGACTAATAAACGAATTCGATAATGGCGGAATTGACACTCTCGCTGCTTGCGGCAGGATGATTCTTTTTAATGCCTGGGTGTAGGTCATGCCAATCGAATAGCCAGCCTCCCACTGACCCTTAGGGATCGAAAGAATTGAGGCCCGAATAATTTCAGATGTATACGCTCCGACGCTTAAAGAAAAACCGATGACGGCGGAAATAAACGGATCGAGGATGATTCCTATATTCGGCAGACCATAAAAAATGATAAAAAGCTGTACCAGTAATGGTGTTCCTCGGATGGCAGAAACATAAACCCTGGCAATAATCTGAAAAATTTTCACATGAGAAATGCGGGCAAGCGCAGTAAGCACCGCCAAAATCAGACCAACGATAAATGAGATAATGGTTAAGGGAATGGTATTCATAATAGCACCCTCCAGCAAAGGCTGGAGGGAGTTTTTGGCAATGTCGATTAGTTTTGCGACTCTTTCAGGATCAGCAAAAATACTATTTAAGTACATCTTCACCAAACCATTTCTCAGATATTTTTTTGTATGTGCCGTCAGCGATCATATCCTTCAGCGCTTTGTTCACGGCATCGACTAATGTATTAGAATTTTTTCTAAACATAAATCCGCTTTGAGAAGCATCATTCGTTTTGGCAACGACTTTGATTGGTGCATCCGGCTTATGTTTTTTATAATCTAAAAAGGCAATATTGTCGTTAATGGTCACATCGACACGTTTTGAAGCAATGAGCTCGGCAGCCTGCTGGAAGCCTTCGACGCCGACAAGGTTTGCGCCATATTTCTTGGCCATATCTGCATAATTGCTTGTCAGAGATTGGGCAGATTTTAAGCCTTTAATATCATCAAAAGACTTTACTTTATCGTTGTCTTTAGCGGCGACCAATACCGCTGATGAAGTGATGTATGGATCAGAGAAATCATATTTTTCCTGACGGTCCGGACGGATACCAACCTGGTTGGCGATCATATCAAAACGCTTGGCATCAAGACCTGCAAACATCGCATCCCACTGAGTTTCCTTAAATTCAGCTTTCACACCTAGACGCTTCGCAACTTCTTCAGCAACCTCAACGTCAAAGCCGGTTAATTTTCCATTATCATCATGGTACGTGAATGGGGCATATGTACCCTCAGTTCCAATAAGAATTTTCCCATCATCTTTTACCTTTTTCAATAAATCCTGTGACGCTGTTTTGTTGTCATCTTTTTTATCTGTGTCTTTATCATTATTGTTTGTGGCACACGCGGATAGAACTAGCATAAAGCTTAGTAAGAGTGCGAAAATCATAGATAGTTTTTTCATTTTTCGGTAAACCCCCTAATTCTGATTGTTTTGCTTGGATTTAATTATCATAATACATGACCGCTTATATGTAAAGAAATTTTGCATGATTATTTTGTCCTTTTTTGAAAAATAAAAACCTACCAGAAATTCTGATAGGTTTCTCAATTGCTTATGCCGCTGCAGCAGGCTTCACGTTTGTCCGCTTCTTCTTTTTCAAAAGCGGCCTGATAAACAGGATGCCGCTCGCTATTAACAGCATGCCATAGGTGAATGTCTTGAGATCCGCCGTACCTGCAATAATGACCCAAACCGAATAAATCGTCGACAGTCCTGCGATGATGCCGTCTGCAAAGCGCGAGCGATCTCCCTCATACGTTTCGCCCGTTAGCACTAATTTAAGCTGATAGAGGGATGAAATAAAGTAAGGCACCAAATAAGATAATGTTGCAATGACAATGACAAAATCAAACGCACCTGAAATGGATTTTGAAATGGTTGAAAAAAGTAACAGCTGGCCGATACCATTGGTAACCAGCATGGAAAACATCGGCAGCCCCTTTTTGTTTTCTTGTTCGAAAGAAGGAAGGAACAGCCCCTGTTTTGCCGCTTGATACGGTACTTCTGCGCTTAACATCATCCAGCCGATGGTGGAACCGAATAAGCTGATTATGCCAATTCCCGCCAGCACTTTCCCGCCGATTGGGCCTAAAATCGTTTGAATCGCGTCAATTAAAGGTTTTTCAGAGTGAATAAGTGTGTTTTGGTCCAATATTCCCATCACTAAAATGCTGATTCCCATATAAATGCCTAGAGCGATGAATAAGCCAAGAATCGTTGCACGCTTCACATCTATTTGTTTTTTAGCGCGGGATGCAAATACCACAGCCGATTCCACTCCGATAAACGCCCATAAGGTATTAACTGCCGCACTGTTTACTTGACCAAGCAAACCAATTGCGTGTCCGGCTTCATCCATTCTTGTTGCCGCGAAAGGGAGCATATTGCTTTTTTCAAAGGCAAATAAGCCAACAATAATAAAGAGAATAAAGCCGGCTACTTTAGCCGCTGTTGCCGCAAAGTTCAGCTTTCCTGCACTTTCCATGCCCCGTAAAATAATGAAGTGCGTCCCCCACAGAAGCACGGAGGAGACAATGAACGTTAAACCATTACCAACTTTAAGAGTAAAACCGCCAATCGTGAACCAATCTGCCTTGCTCGTTAAAATCGGGAAAAACGTTGATAAATAACCGGTAAATGTGGTAATAATCGCAATATTGCCAGCAACATTGCCGATCCAGTAACCCCAAGTAGACATAAAACCAGATAAGGTCGAAGCTTTGGAGCCTTGTTTAAACAGCCCCTTCGCATAAATTTGCGGACCGCCGGTGATATTCGGCTTTCGAATCGCCAGGTTGCCGAATACGAGTGCAATCATCAAGACACCGAAGCCGGTCAACAGCCAAGCGGAGATGACGCCAGCGGGGCTTGCAGCTTCTGATAATGACCTCGGCAGCATAAAAATCCCAGAACCAACCATATTTCCCACGACTAATGCCGTCAAAACCCAAAATCCTAATTTATGTGAATTCCCCATGATGTTGACCCCTCTCAAAGCTTTCATTAATTTATGTTAATAGCATAAGGTCGTCCAATATCGAAGTCAACAAAAAAGTTTTATCATGATAAAGCATTAGTGAATTAAAATTTCGTAACAAAAAAAAGTATGTAACCTGCATTCGATTACATGACTTTAAATCTTACATTTACTTTTTCGTCTTCAAAACGATGTACCTTCTTCATCTCGATGACAGTACCAATTATATACTCCTTATCGTCGGATTCAATTAGCGGTTTGATGGAAAACAGGAAAGATTTATCCAGGTCATCCAGTTCAAATATCACCTGTTCCTGCCTTCTCCAGGCTAAACGGAAATATTCATTCAATTCCACCTTATTGAATGGCAAAACCTGCCCTATAGATTTTCCCAGGTAGTTTTCCTTACCCTGGAGCAATTCACCTTTCATAAAAGTAAGGACAAACTCATCACCTTTTTTTATAACTTGAAAAATCAATCCCGGCAGCCCGTTCATCAGCTGCCTCTGCTTTTTCACTTTTTCGCTGATAGACGGCCCGTTCCCTAATTTTAAAAAGTAATATCCCTTTAAAATAAAAAGAAATCCAAGCGCTTTAAAAATATGGCCCGCAAAATTGTCAATATCATAAACACTTTCGTAAATCGTGAAAATTAAATCCGTTAACAGTAAATAAAAGAGTGCCAGCGCAATCGATAATTTTTCTTCACTTTTTTCTAAATAGTAGTGATATAGGGTAAGGACCATGGAGATAAATTGAATAAAGCAGATGCTATATTCGATGCTGTTTTTTAAACCGGTCGTTCCTTTTCCTTCTATGACGAGGAGCGGCAGGCTGTCTGCATTGTAAATGATAAATAGGCCAACAGCAGTGACGATGACCATACCGATGAGAACTGCACCCGTGCGGTAATCCCGTTTTAAATTTCTATCAGGCATTAAAAGAATTGCTAAAATAAATAATGATTGAGTAACCCTTGCAATGACCCAGAACCAGGTTGCCTTTGGCACGGAACTTTCGGTTAGAAAATATGGCATCCCTTTAAAGGATAAGGTGTGAAGCAGGTCAAAGGTTCCGACAAGGAAAAAGGTAAAAGATATGAGCAGCACTTGACTTGATCTCGTTTTGCCAAACTTTTTCAACCCATAAAGGAATATCGCAGCAGAAATGGAGATACTGAAGGTTTCTAACAAAGTATGGAATCCAACATAATTGTCTGGGTTATAGACCCTCTGTAATGGCGTTTGAAAAATATGAATGCCAACTAGCAGGACAATCGCTAAAGTGGAATAGACAAGAAATTTCCCTTCCGTTAATGTGGTTTTCACTGTTGAAACCTCCCCTCATTTAGCCGATATTTTGGTTAATCCTATTATAATTTGTGATGCACAAGGATAGAGGGTATAATTATATAATTTTTGTGAATTTTTGGAATTTATTCCCCTGTTTCTACACAGCTAAAGAGATTTATTCTTCGCCCATTGCCTGTTTAAAAGCGGCAATTTGTTTCATTTTCTGTTCTTCATTATCAAGCGGGACTGCGCCGTACTTTGGCATCATTTGAAAATAACCCTTTTTTGTATTGGTAAGAGCAAAGATATACATCTGTTTTTCTTTTAAAAGGGGCATTTTTTCATAAGTCAGCAGATAAAGCCTGCCATTTTTTTTGTAATAGCCGCCCTCCTGATTAACCGTAATGTCGCCAAGCAGCGCACCCTTAATATTTTGCGTGATCATCACCTTAAATTGGGTGTTCGGTTGCCCCGTGTATTTCTCATGGCCTGCCTCGGTTACAACCTCGCCGATAAAGATATTATCGACAGCTTTTGCTAACTTTTGTTTGTCCTGATAATCGTCTTTAAATTTGTACGCTTTGTTGATGACAATTGCCGAATCCTTCGAATCAAGCAGCATTGTGAAATACTTGACACCAAATAGTCCGGCACCAATTATCATTAAGCCAAGGACAATTGCTGTTTTTCTCATAAAAATGTTCCTTTCCGAGGTGGATACTTACCTATTATCCATTATATAATCGGCCTTTGAGGCAGAACTTGGGGTGTTGTGAAAAATTAAGTAATCTTTTGGAAAAGGAACTACCCTTTTACTTATGAATTTTGTCTTTTTAACAAAAAAAGACCGAAGGCCATGGCCTTTGCGATCTCTTCTTTGTCACTTATTTCCACCATTCATCGAACATATTGACCGGAAGTCTCCGCTTATGTTCAGTGGCGATATAGCGCTGTTCAATTTTCGCGGCTGCCTCTTTGGAAACAGACTTTCCCTCCAGGTAATCATCTAGTTCATCATAGGAAATGCCAAGTTCTGTTTCATCCGCCTGGCCCGGTTTTTGGTCAAGCAGGTCTGCGGTCGGCACTTTTAAATAAAGCCGTTCGTCTGCACCAAGCTCTTTCAGCAAAGCTTTCCCCTGCCGCTTGGTTAAACCAGAAAGCGGAAGGACATCGGCCCCGCCATCTCCGTATTTCGTAAAAAAACCAGTCACAGCCTCGGCCGCGTGGTCAGTGCCAATCACCAGGAGACCTTCCATTCCTCCAATGGCGTATTGGGCAATCATCCGCAGCCGCGCCTTGACATTGCCTTTTTGATAGTCACTCAGAGGCTTTCCATCGTAGCTCGCATCATATTCCATTTGCAACTCATCGACCGCTCCTTTGATATTAAAGGTTGTTTCAAAATCCGCCCGGATAAATGCCAAAGAACGCCGCGCGTCTTCCTCGTCCTGCTGAACGCCATATGGAAGGCGGACTGCAATAAACGAGGCGGTCTTCCCTTCGCTGCGCAGCTCCTCAACAGCAAGCTGAGCCAGCCTTCCAGCCAGCGTCGAGTCCTGACCGCCGCTGATTCCAAGCACATATCCCTTTGCTCCTGTATTCAGCAAATAATTTTTCAAAAAGTCTACCCGCTTGCGAATTTCTTCTTTGGGCTGAATGACAGGAGAAATATTTAACTCTTTCATAATCTGCGCCTGCATACTCATCTCTTAGAACCTCCTGTAATCTGACTATTTGTACTGTACCACAAATGACACTTTTTCACTAAAATTCCACCATATCTATAGAAAAATGGGTAAAATAATAAATGGAGGGATTAAGATGAAAGCAAAAACATGCAATGAATCACGAGTTGTGAGAACAAGCAGAATTTTTCCAAATGATATAAACAACCATAATACGATGTTTGGCGGCAAGCTGATGAGTGACATGGACATGTTGGCCTCGATTTCGGCCACAAGGCATTCCAGAAAAGAATGTGTAACAGCATCGACTGATTCCGTAGATTTTCTAAGCCCAATTACACCCCAGGATTCGGTTTGCTTTGAATCTTTTGTTACCTGGACAGGCTCTTCATCAATGGAGATTTTTGTAAAAATCATTGCTGAAAACCTGTTAACCGGCAATCGAAAAATTGCTGCTACCGCCTTTTTAACCTTCGTTGCGTTGGACGACAACGGAAAGCCAACTGCGGTCCCAGGCATCATTCCGGAGACGGAAGAAGAAAAAAAGCTCTTTGAAACAGGAAAGGAACGCGCCGAAAAACGGAAAGAACACAGAAAGAGAAGTAAGGAACTGGCGAATTATTTTACAACAGAAAAGCCTTGGGAATAGGAAAAGGTTCGCGCACGCCGCGAACCTTATTGTAATTTCTCGAGAGTTCTTCGATCTGGGGCATGTGGCGGCTTTTGCATCCAGCCGCGCTCGACCATAATATCGAAACCTTTGACAGAGTAGGAAATGACTTCAAGCATATATTTTTGATAATGAACAGCTAAATCAGTTCTCATTGATAAAGATAGGGCATGACCAATCAAAGTAACATCAATGCTGTTCAAAGAGTAAAAAAGCATGACCACCAGCCTGTCCGAAAATGGAGACATCGTTGAATCTGTCACTTCAACACTGGTTGATACATTTCCTAGTAATTCTTCTCTCATCAGGATTTCATTAAACGTTTGGATTTGCTTTTCAGAAATTTTCTTTCCTTCGGCAATATATTGATGAATTTCTTTATCCTTCACTACCTGTAGCAAACCCATACAAAGTAATATGGCAAAATAATTACGTTCGGTATTAAAAAAGAGTTCCGTGATTTCCCCTGCATTAACAGGCCTCTTTTTTCCAAATCCGCTGATGTAGGCGTCCTTTTTTATATATTCCACTTGATCAGGATAAGGAATCATCGGCGGCCGGTCATAGATTCCTTTTTCCAGCATTAGTGTGGTTGCATACTGATAGAGCATGGTTGTCTGCTGGACCATTGTGACAAAAAAATCCATTACATCTTTCCGGGCCGTATTTACAGTAATAAAGCTCGTATTAATCATGCTCATCCGGCTCATGGAATAAACAAAACTCAGACCAAACATATCATAAAATAGTGGCGGCACATTTAAATTAAGATCCTTTTCTGTAAAGCCATCAGGGATTGGGATGCCTTCTTTTTCAAAAAGGGCCGTAATCCATTGAAGATGACCATCAGTAATCTGATAAGCTTGCTGTAAAACCTTCTTAATGTCGTCATCTTGATTATGATGAAGAAAATATGTAAGCAAGCAGAGAGTCATACTTTCCTGTATATAGGCTGCCCACAGTCCGCCAATTTCCGCACTGGTTAACCTGATGCTGTGCTCTCCCATAATGATGCCTCCTACAAATCGCTATAAGAAAAGATTCCCACCCGAAACATGTTTTATGCATTTGTTAAGAATGTTAATGAATTGGCACGAAAAAATATACAAAAATTATTCAGTTAACTCATTAGCCCTTTTTCCCTGACAGGAAAGACAATTATTTTTTGGCCAAAATAATTTAGGATCGTATAGATGCCGGTACCGGCCAAAATCCCAAAATCGTGAGCAAAATCCTGCGGCATCCGAAGGACGCTTTCCAAGATCCACGAAGCCAGATTTAAGCCAGCAGAATAGGAAATAAAATAACAAGCCCCCATCACTATGATAAACCTGACTATGCTGCCATAAATCGAACCACCGCTTTTAAAAGTAAATTTCCGATTTAATACAAAACTAACACCCGCTCCCCCCATATTCCCTAAAAATGTTGACATCCAGTAGGAAAGGTGAACTCCGTGAAAAAGCAGGTACATAATGGATAAACCAACAATTGTATTGATAACTCCCACTAATAAAAAGCGGATGAAAGAGTGCTTCATAAGTTTTTCCCTTTCTTAAATAAAAATTTCCTAAAAGGTTGTATCTAAATATTAGTTATACCAGCTTCGTTTTATTTTAATCGCTGATTTGGGGCGAAATCCGGATGGTCACTTCCATTTCTTGCCTGCCAGGTTAACACCCCGTCCTCTTCATCAAATTCAATTGTGACATCTACGACGCCCTTCTCCGCCATGATTTTTTCTTCTAAACGGTCTTTGATATCATCCGCAGCAGCCACAGTTATTTTCGGGTCCACTTCGATTTCTAATTCAACATGCAGATCTTCCCCTTCTTTAATGACCGTAATACCCTGAATGTCCTTTACATCCGGGTCTGCCATAACCAGTGCGCCAATTTTGTCCTCCATTTCTTCATCCGCCTGGCCAATAACCCCGGCAGCATTGTCCAAGAAGACTTTCCCGACCACAAAGAACATCATAGCTCCAATAATGATGGAGGCAATCCCTTCTGCCTGATGGAATGTAGTATAATGTGATAAAAGAATAGCAATGATGGCCATCAGTCCGCCCAGGGTGGCCACAAGGTCTTCCATAAAGACGAGCTTTGTCGCCGGTTTCGCCCTTCCCAAATGGGCAAAGCTTTTGGAAAATACCGCCCAACCGCCCGCATCGACCTCAATCTCATGTATAATCTCATTCATCGCTTTATAGAGAACTAATGTTTCAAGGATGGTGGACGCAGCCAATACCAAGATATTGATGATATAACCGGAGGACTCCGTTGGATGAAAAACATGATGAAAACCCTCTTTAATTGTTTCAAACGCCATGATTCCGACGATTAACACTGCTCCCAAGAGAACGAGGTTAACTAAGCGGCCAAATCCGTTCGGAAACTTTTCCGTCGGGGCTTTTTTACTAAGGGCCGAACCGACAAAGACAAAAAACTGATTTGCCGCATCTCCAAGACTATGCATCGTTTCCGCAAACATCGCGATATTCCCTGTAAACATATACGCAATCCCTTTAATAACGGCAATGATCGTATTGATAATCGCCGCCAGCATCGCCGATTTATTTCCCTTTTTTAATAACTGCAGCAACTCACCCATCGTATCCTCTTCTCTTTAAAAAATTAACTAACCTTAATATCCTCAAAAACTTATAAAAAAATAACTTCTTCCATTGGTGAGTGCTGTTGGCGACAGTAATATAACCCTATGCCACAGTTACACAGACCTATACGACAGTATTGCATGCTTCTGACAGGATGGGATTTTTTCCAATTGGTCATAATGGATGATAAAATAAAGTAATTGGGGATGGGGAGGTTTCAAGAATGACTTTAGAAGAAATGATGTGGAAACTGGCAGAGCTGGGCGAGGAGCAAACGAAAAAAACATTTATTAACCATGGGGCTCGCGGACCTCTTTTTGGCGTGAAGGTCGGCGATTTAAAAAAGCTCGTCAAACATGTAAAAAAGAATCAAGATTTAGCTCTCGCACTTTACGCAACTGGCAATCATGATGCCATGTATTTAGCGGGTCTCGCAGTTAATCCGAAATTGATGACTAAAGGGACTTTGCAAGAATGGGTAAAGAGCGCAAACTGGTATATGCTTGCCGAGTACACTGTTGCGGGTGTGGCCGCTGAAAGTCCATTCGCACTCGAGCTGGCCCGCGAATGGATGAAATCGGACGAGGAAATGATTGCCGTCGCCGGCTGGAGTACATACGCCAACTATTTATCAATCACTCCTGATGAAGCATTGGATCTTGAAGAAATTCGACATCTATTGCATAAGGTGGAGACAACCATTCATAAAGAAAAAAACCGCGTCCGCTATGTCATGAACGGCTTCATCATCAGTGTTGGAGGTTATGTAAGAGCATTGCATGCGGAAGCAGTCCGAACCGCCTTGAAAATCGGCAAAGTCCATGTCGATGTCGGAAGAACAGCTTGCAAAGTGCCGATTGCAGAAGAATATATAAAAAAGATCGAGCAGCGTGACAAAATCGGCGTCAAAAGAAAAACGTGCATTTGTTAAATGGAAAAGCCCCCTGCATTGGGGGCCTATTGTTTTATAGGTTTCTCAAAACCAAATACAACCGATTGGTTCTCTCCGCTTTTTCTTCCTCGGAAGCCAAATCATATTTTTTCAATAAATGAAACACTTCATTCAGGATGTCCTGAGTGTGCTCTTTGGCAAGAAATGCATCAAATAATGGCTTCATTTCCTCAGGTAAAAAGGCTGCCTGTGATTCGTATTTATTTTTCACATCCTCATGAGAATGGTCAAGTTTGCATTCGCTCATATGTATTCCTCCTTCAATAACTACCTCCTAGGATACCATTATTCATGCAAAAGAAAAAAGCCCGAACAGGGCTTTTTCACTTAACCTTTTTATGATCCGTCACATCTAAGACATCCAACAGGAAGACAAACACCGGAATCCCGATAATCAGTCCCCAGACGCCGAAGAAGTGCTCGGAAAAAATCAACACGATGAATGTGTAGAACACTGGCAGATTGGTTTTTGAGCTCATTAAATTCGGGTTCAAAATGTAGGTCTCAATCCCATGGATGATGGCAATCGCAATACCGACATATAGAACCGTCATCCATCTGCCGATACTATACCCGATAATGACAAGCGGGATTAATGAAATAATGACCCCGGCTACGGGAATTAATCCAAGCAAGAATATCATGATAGATAAACCGCCCAGCTGCGGAAACTTCAGAATCCAAAGGGCAATTGTTGTCAAAATGCAGTTGACAACTGCAATAATTAATTGCGCTTCGATAACTTTTCCGAACGTGTCGACAAATTTACGGGCAAAAAATTCAATTTCCACATAAATCGATGCGATTTTGCTTGTTTTAAACTTTTTCGTAAATTCAATCAAACGCGATTTTTCCAGGAGGAAGAAAAGGCTGAGCAATAGGGCCAGTAACACCTGCAAAGTGATTTTACTAATATCCGTAGCATATTTAACTAAGAAGGAAAAACCCTGCTCTAAATAGTTCGTAATACTATTTTGTTCGACTCGACTGACGATATAATTCAAAATTTGACTATCATGCTTCGTTTTGTAGAAAGTGGTAATTTCCATAATTAAGTCCGTAATCTCTTTCACAATCATCGGCAGATACACGACTAGGCCGTAAGAAGCCAAGCAGACGAGACTGGCATACGATACAATAACGATCAACCTGCGGTTAAGCGGGATTTTTTTTTCAATGAATTGGACAAGCCGATCCATTAAAAAAGTAAAAATAAACGTGAGCAAAATTAAATTAATCATGCTCCTCATGAAATAAAGAACAATACCAACTAAAACAAAGATGCAAACTCTTTTAAAACTGCTGCTCTGCAGAAATTTATTAATCATAGGCAATTACCAAACCCCATTATTTTTACTATTATCACAGGTTTATTATATCATTTTATTTTTCAAAAACCTATCTAGCAGTAAATTGATAAGGTGTCATGGTGCTGTCGATAGGCGGGCATGTATACCCATTCTTACTCAAATAATCAAGCAGCGCAGGCAAATGAGCTACTGTTTCCTTCCGTTCGTGCAGGAGAATGACAATCGGGCCTTCATGATTGGCCATTCTCTGTAATGCAGCGATGACATCGTTCACATAGCGTGCATCTTTATAATACCAGTCCTTGCTATCTATATTCCAATCCCACATTAAATATCCATTCGTATTGACAGCATTGCGATATTCGACTGTCATATGCGGCACACTGCCGTAAGGGGTCCTCATTAAATAAGAATCCACACCAGTTATTTCTTTTAACGTATTACGGTTTTGCGTCAATTCTGCAATGACAGAATTTGCTGATGCATAAAATTGTTTCACATTATGTGATACACTGTGAAGCCCAACCGCTTCACCCGTCTTCACCATAAGTTTCACAGCATCCGGATAGCGGCGGATATTCCCATCAATCATAAAAAATGTCGCTTTGAAATGATACTGCTCCAATAGGGCAATAAGCTCACCGGAAAATGGCGCCGGACCATCATCAAATGTTAAATAGACGGTCTTGTTATTCCCGGGCGGCGCAGCAGGCTGCCCAGACTGAGCTTCATTAGAATTTGTTGCAGGCGGAGCTGCTGTTTCTTTTGTGGGAGGTGGTGCTGCAGGAGGTGCAGGTTTATTTGCAGCCATCTGCTCCTTTTGTTTCTTCCAATATAATGCTTCATCCTGCTGCTTTCGCATTATTTGTTTTTCAATCTTGGCATCCCTTTTCGAGTCCTTAACTGGTTTTTTGTCTATACGATTTATAGCTTGATTTTTTGGTTGATTACTAGGATCATCTGCAGCCTTCGCTTTAAAAAAATAATTACCGACAAAGATTCCTGCAAACATGAGCCCAATCACAATCAAGACAACTAACATTCCTTTAGTCCATCCGCTCTTACGATTCCCCATCCTTCAATCCCTCTTTGGTGTTTTATTAATGTACCTTTCCATTATAGACGAAATTTCGCCTACAATGTTTCAATTATATCAAAAATATTACAATTATATTAAAAAACTTAGTCAGATTAATAGAATTTTAGACAAGCTTCTTGGCAGCAAGCCGACAAAAATCCCTAATCACTATAATAACAGAAAACTGGAAATTTAAGTGGAAAAATATCCAAAAAATTCATTTTTTGTGGGTAGGCGTTTTTGCAAGTGCGGCTGAAAAATTTGAAAAGTGGGACAGGCAAATTTTGTCTCGTACTGACATACATATCATTGAGTATGTATTTCCTGTACATGTACAGGAGCAATTTCCTCACTTATGGAGGTGATTTCATGTCAGGCGGTCTAAAAGTGCTGCTTTACATCTTGTCATTTTTTATCCCTGTTGTTGGCATTATTTTAGGAATTATCTGGATGAATGATCAAGACCCCGAAAAGAAAGCAATCGGGAAAAACTGCCTGGTCATCAGCATCCTCTCCATCGTCCTCAGCTGTATCTGCTGGTTTGCAGCCAGCGCGCTGTCAATAGCACCGGCGTTTATGACGGGGAATTAATCAGGGCTTTTTAAGCTGGGAAGGGGGGATTCCGCGGGTTTGAGGTGGGATTTCTGCGAATTTGGTTAGATGCCGCGGATTTGAGGTGTGATTTCCTCGAATTTGGTTGGATGCTGCGGGATTTGAAGGTGGATCCCGCGGATTTGAGGTAGGATTTCCTCGGATTTGGTTGGATCCCGCGGATTTAAGGTGGAATCCCGCGGGATTTGGTGATAATTCCGCGGATTTTCAAAATAATTCCGCGAACATTTGATTAATTCCGCGGAATTCACCATTTATTCCGCAAAGTACACAATTATGCGGAGCTCCCCTCTAAAAAATTTACAAAACGAACTCAATTTACCACAGGTCCGAGTGGGGTTCTTTCTAATAGGAGTGATCATTATTGATTCAAGAAATATTTCATTTCTTCGGACGAGCCATTTGCCACCAATTAGAGGAACGTTCACTTCAGGCATCTGGCCAAACACTCTCCGTCTGCGCCCGCTGCACCGGAATCTATATAGGAATATTTTCATCGCTCATTTACTTACACTTATATAAACGGAAAACAAACATCACCATCCCTACAATAAAAGTTAGCTTTTTTCTTCTATTGTTTATGCTGCCAATGATTACGGACGGTCTCGGCTCTTATTTACATTTCTTTGAAAGCAGTAATATAAGGAGATTGGTGTCAGGCACCAGCTTAGGGTTTGTACTGCCCTTTTTTCTTTATCCACTACTATCTTTAAAATCGCTGAAACGGGAAAGTGAACCCGTAATAAAGAATATCAAGGACTTCCTTGTTCCCCTTCTTCTAAGCTGCTGTTTGGGTGGAGTGGTTTATTGGGGGAAAGCTCCCCATTATGTACTTGATGGGCTAATTGTTTTGACAATCATTATTTGGTTCGGCTTATGTGGATCGTTTTTATTTTCAGCAATTCGTAACAGTCATTTAAGGTGGGCCATGTCTATGTTAAGCTGTTTAGTTTTTCTTACTATTCTTTCTTCGCTGCACAGCCTAATCATTAATTAGCGGAAATAAATAAAGAGAACAATTTGTTTATTCAAACTGGCCTCTTCAAAAAAATCAATATTCTGATTTCAAAATCAACTCTTTTATTTGTCTAAGCTGATCTTCTGACAATTCAATTTCAACTTTTAACGTGCTCTTAACAAATTGTTGCTTGTCATCTTTTTTCTTTTCCACTAAGTCTTTCACTTCTACACCAAAGGTTTCGGAAATTTTCTCCAATATTTCTAAACTGGGATTCTTTTGCACACCCCGTTCTATTAAACTTAAATAAGACTTTGAAATTCCTGTAAGCTTGCTAAACTTTGATAATGAATAGCCTTTTTCGATTCGCATCTTTTTAAGTTTATGTCCATTCATCTATTCTCTCTCCTATCTAAACACCTGCCATACATTAAAATTTCAGTTTTACATATTACCCGCCAAGGCCTTTTGTAACCAAATAAATAACTAATGGTCCTAAAATGACGATAAATAATGATGGAAAAATGAAAAATACCATAGGAAACAACATTTTAACCGGGGCCTTCATTGCCTGCTCGCGGGCTGCTTCACGGCGCTGTTCTCGAATCCGCACTGTCAAATTTCCAAGTACTTTGGCCATCCCAATTCCAAGCTGGTCTGCCTGAATGAGCGAAGTAATGACACCTTGAAAGGAATCAGAAGGAACGCGCTTTCTCAGCTCATAAAAGGCCTCCCTTCTTGATTTGCCAAGCTTCATATCCTCAAGTGTCTGTAAAAATTCATCTGCCAAAGGACCTTTAATTTTTTGAGATACTTCTGCTAAAGCCAAATCGAGCCCCATTCCAGCCTCCAATAGCAAGTTAACGGTATCAAAGTAATCCGGCATTGCTTTATTAATTTCTTTTATTCTGGCTGTTTTCTTTTTCCCTAAGAAAAATACCGGAAGGCGGAATCCCAAAAGCGCCAAGGTAAGAATCATTAACCAAGTCAGCATTTTGTTATTGGAAGCAGGTAAAATAAAAAAAATGATAGGCAAGGTTAAACCGACACTTAAGACAATTTGGAACAACCTAAAATCAATGGCTGATTTAAAAGGGTAACCTGCATCCCGCAAGAGTGCATCCAATTTCTTCTTTTCCACTTTTGAAACCCGTCTATTCAAAGCTTGAGTTCCCTTATTCCAGTAAATATCAACAAGCTGTTTTAATCTTCCTTCCGTTCTCTTCTCAATGGAGTCTTCTTTTTGCCTCGTTCCCGTATCCCCCAAATATATGTTCACCCGATTTTTGTAAGCAATTTGCTTTTTAAAAATCGTTAACAAAATAGCTGCCAGAAATGAGGAGAAAAACCCGGTTAATAAAAAGAGGAGAATCACATTCAGCATTTTTTACACCTCAATTCGGATGATTTTCCTGATAAAGATCCAGCCAATAATATTGGCAATGACCCCTAGAGAGAGCATCATCCATCCTAATGGATGCTTAAACATGGGGGAGAAATATTCCCAATTGGCTAGTGATAAATATAATCCTAGGGCAGGCGGTAGCAAGGTAATGATCCACGCTGACATTCTCCCCTGGGATGTTAAAGTATGCAACTCTTCCAAAATCCGCACTCGGCTGCGAATTGTTTCTTCCATTGTTTCAAGTAATTCAGCTAAATTGCCGCCGCTTTTTCTTTGCGCAAGGATGGCCCTTACGACAACTTCCAGTTCATTATTTGGCAGTCTCTCCACCATTTCCTCAAAAACATCCTCTAACGGTATCCCTAAACCTGTCTGGCGAACCACTCGATCAAATTCAGGACCAAGCGGGTCAAGGACTTCCTTGCCGACAAGCTGCATGGCCTGCATAAAGCTGAAGCCTGCCCGCATGGAATTTGCCATCATGCCCAAAACCTCAATTAATTGATAATTGATCCTTGCTAACCGTTTTTTTCTTTTTTGTTTCATAACAGTTTTCGGGATGATGAAGCCTATTACGGCCGCGATTATACACAAGTACCAAGGTGCACCCAGAAAGCCTGTAAAAACACACAGGCCAGCTGCCACTAAAAATCGATAAGCAAAAAATTCCTCAGGCTTTAAATTACTGCCTGCTTCAAGTAAGATTTTTTCCGTGCTTTCACTAAATTGCACATGACTAAAAATATTAGATAATGAAAGAAAGAATCTCTTAAAAATTGATGGCTTCTTTTCAACCTCCACCAAGTTTTCGGTTGTTTGCGGTGATGGTAAAAACTCTTTCATTCGGTTGTTCATTCTTCGTTTATTTGAATATTCCTTTAAGAAAAGAAACATCAAAAGGGTGGCTAAAATGGCGATAACTAATAAATTAATCAACAATTTCATTTCTACCACTCTCCAACAAACCATGAGGCTGGTATTTTGTGGCCATTCAGTTCAAGCTGCTCAGTGAACTTCGGCCGAATTCCTGTGCTGATAAATCGTCCTTCTATTCTCCCATCACTAGTGAACCCTGTTTCTTTAAATACATAAAGATTTTGAAGAACAATCGTATCTCCTTCCATTCCAAGAACCTCAGTTATATGGGTTATTTTCCTTGTTCCATCTTTCAACCTTGCTTGATGGACAATTAAATCTAAAGCACTGGCTATTTGCTCTCGAATGGCTCTTACTGGAAGATCAAAACCAGCCATTAACACCATCGTTTCCAAACGGGAAAGGATGTCCCTTGGCGAGTTGGCGTGGCCGGTACTTAAGCTGCCATCATGACCAGTATTCATCGCCTGGAGCATGTCCAAGGCCTCGGCACCGCGAACCTCACCGACAACAATTCTATCAGGACGCATCCGAAGCGAGTTACGCACTAAATCACGAATCGTTATTTGACCTTTTCCCTCAATATTGGGCGGCCGGGATTCCAACGCAACGATATGTTCCTGATGCAGCTTTAATTCAGCAGCATCCTCAATCGTCACAATCCGTTCTGTATTTGGAATAAAAGAGGATAACACATTTAAGGTCGATGTTTTCCCAGAACCTGTTCCTCCACTGATAAAAATATTCAAACTTGATTTAACACAAACTTCCAAAAACTCCGCCATCATTTCATTTATGGTTCCAAAATGAATTAAGTCTTTAATGGTGAATGGTGTATCGGAAAATTTCCGAATGGTCAGGCTTGGCCCTTTAAGAGCGAGCGGAGGGATAATGGCATTTACACGCGAACCGTCTGGCAGGCGGGCATCCACCATTGGTGAGCTTTCATCAATACGGCGGCCAATGGGCGAGACCATTTTCTCAATGACTCGCATAACATGCAGGTTATCCATGAAATGGATGTGGCTTTTATAGACCTTTCCATTTTTCTCGTAATAAACTTCATCATAATTATTCACCATTACTTCACTGATTAATGGATTTTCTAACAGTGGGGTAATCGGTCCATAAGCGAGCAGTTCATCTTTTACATAATCCAGGATTTCCTGTTTTTCCTCGAATGTAAGCCTTGTACCCTCTTGTTCAAAAAAGCCCTCGGTTAATTCATCTATTTTTCTTTTTTCTGTTTCTTTATCCTGCCCCGGAAATTTTTTCAACTCTTCTAAAAGGTAATTATGGAGATCGGATTCAAGATTCCAAAACTCTTGGGATTTTTTAATAATAGGCCGATCAAATGTATCCTTTATGGCTGTAGTAGGATTTGCCCCCTCTATATAACGTTTAAATAAAGACATCTCTCGCACCACCTCACTTAGCTACTTGAAACCACTTTTTCTCCTTTTTCATTTCCACCGTTTCTTCTGACTTTTGTTCAATAAGGTTCTCTGACAGTTTTAAAACCGCCTTGCCAATACTGCTGCGAGAATTTGACAGCAAAAACGGCTGGCCCGTTTTAATGGATGAAGATACTACATTTACTTGTTCTGGCAGCGAATGGAAAACAGGAATGGCTAAGATTTCTTCTATTCTATTAAGCTCGAGCCCCTGCCCTTTTACATTCCGATTCAACACTAATTTT
>CAYNUT010000034.1:24840-29692 GCA_964400595.1 uncultured Neobacillus sp.
TTAATGGCCTCAAGAGTTTCCAGGTAAAGCTGACACAATCTTAAACCAGAAATTTCGTTTAGTGTGAGGGTAAAATCTCATCTGCCAAGTCCAAAAAGCGTAAATGAATCTCCGATAAATAGACCGGCATATCAATTAGGACGACATCAAATTCTTTCTTCGCCTCTACTACAGCATCATGGATATGTTTTTCAGTTATTCCTTCAAAAAATTCCGGGCGCGGCGGTGCTGCAAGCACATATACCTCACTATCAACTAGATTCATGTACTGATTGATGGAATAATTAACGCGGCCATAACCTTCTTTTACCCATTCGTAAATGGTTCGTTTTGGTTTTACATTATAATAGATCGCCACTTCGCCAAATTGAAGGTTACCGTCAATGACAGCAACTTTCTTTCCCATTCTAGCTAATGCTACTGCCAAATTAACGGTTAACACAGTCCTGCCAACCCCGCCTTTTGGGCTGGCAACCGCGATAACCCTGCATTTTTCTCGTCTTGTATTATTTAATTGGGAGTACACTTTTCCCCTTTGGTTCATAAACTTCTTGGCGTGGGCGACTGCTTCGGAAAGTTCTCCAAGATTATAGGTTGACCGGAGCGTATCCGATGCCCCCATTAACATCGCCCTTTTCATATTCTCCATTTCCTCGTGAACAATCAAAATAATATATACATACGGAAACTGTGCTGAAATTTCTTGACAGAAATCATAAACATTAAACATTGTTTGAACTTCCAAGAATAATACAGTCTGGTTATTCCCCACTAAAAGTGAATGCAGCCGATCAATATCAGTCGCTGATGATAATGGCAGTTGCTGTTTTTCAAAATAGGTTTGGATTTCTCCGGGAGGAGTATTAATATCAGAAAAATAAACCCAGTTTATACTCATTTCTTTTCCTCCTCTTTATCATCTTTAATTACTTCTCTGGTCTGCTTATATCCAGCTTTGCCGGTACCTTTGTCCTCTGTATTTCTGAGCATTAAATAGAACCCATCTTTATCTTTGGAAGCTAAACTTAGCATGACTCCTTCTTCCACTGTGACTTCCAGAGTAACAGTTTCATACTTTAGTGCTCCTTCCTTGTTGTCAGATGATTTACCAGAGGTAAGGACTTTAACGTTCTCGAGCACTAGCACTGCCGACTTAAATTCCTTTTTTGTTGCATCATCTTTTTTAGTTTCATAGGCAACGACATCAACCATGGAATTCGGGGCTACATAGCCAGAAACACCCTCCGCTAATTCAACTCTTATTGAGATCGCACGCTTTCCTTTGTTGACATCCACAATCGGATTTGTGAATTCCCTTTCAAGAGATTTCTCTTTTTTCTCTTGTTTTTCTTTTTCAATTTGCTCATCAGATTTTTTATCTTTTTTTTCTTGTATTTCCTGGCTGACAGGGGCACTTGCTGGGGTAGCAGGTTTTTCTTTTGCCAAAATACTAAGATAAACAAAACCAGCTACCATCAAGCCTAATACTAATGAAATAATCCAAATCTTTTTTGTATTCATAACGGCCTCCTAAGTCCATAAAACTTAAAAAAACACATTCAATAGAAAATGCTCCCGTTCATTTATCTGTAAAGCTGTGTTGCAAGATTTTCAGTTAATTAAGTTAGAATAATCATCCTTGCACCACTGCTTGTTCTATCAAATTAAATAATAATTATTCCACTCTCATTACCGTTTCATCTTTTAAGTTAATTGTCTTAACAAGAGGCCCAAGAACTGGCGTAATAAAGTTGAATGGATAAGTAATTGTAATTTTTATTTCAGTACCTGTGGTACGTGAAGAAGTAGACGGAACTACCCAATCTTCTTTTAATCCTATACTTGAACCCTGATTCGCTCCAATTGCCTTAACAGTTGCATTATCTTTTCCAATACTTGCTGCCCTTGCTGCTTCCCTTCCCGCATGATCAATTGTCAGATAGGCATGAAAAGCCCTTCCAAAATCAACAATTCCAAACAACAGCATTAATAAAAGTGGAAGTACCAATGCAAATTCAACCAGCGACTGGCCTTTTTCAGATTTCATTAAAATCCACCCCAGATTAGTGTACAAAATGTACCGAGGACAATAGCAACTCCGTAAGGGAATGAGATACTATTATTTTTGTTCTTCGACAAAACCATAGATCCAATGCTTCCTCTTAAAAAAATCAAATTAAAGAAAAATGCTTTAATTGAGTTTTTAACACCGTTGGTTTTAAAAATTAATATTATTGCGATTATACCACCAATTAATGCGGTATATATAAATGAGTAAAAAACAAAACTTGTTCCCAATAACGCACCTATTGCCGCCATCAGTTTAACGTCTCCAGCACCCATACCACCTAGTAAATAGGGAATCAAAAGCAAACATAAGCCAACTATTAATCCCTTCCCACTAAATAAAAAACCTTCAAATCCAGTAGATAAAAAGTTATACGCAATTGCAAAAACAATTGAAGGTAAAGTAACCATATTTAATATTTTCCGAGACTTTATATCAGTAAAAAGGCAAATCAAAAGGATAATTATTAAAATTATTTTTTCCATAGTATCTTCCTCCTATGAATAAACCCCGCTTCTCATGCTTGAAAAGCAGGGTTGGAAAAATTATCGTTCTTAAGAAATTTATTATTTTGCAATTATTATGGTACTACTACGCCACCGATTTTTTTTGCAACTTCCCCAAAGAAAGTACTTAGATTGCCACCTAAAGTTCCTAAAATTGCTATACACGCTGCCGCTACTAGGGCAATAATCAAGCCATATTCCGATAAAGCCTGCCCTTCTTCTTGAACTATTAGATCTTTAAATTTCTGTAGCACTTTATTTCCACCTCTAGTTAATTTCTAATTTTTAAACATTTAAACAAAGATATTTTTTTTAGCTTCGCCTATTAAGGAACTGTAACTGCTGCAATCTTATCAGATACTTTTTTGAAAAACCCACTTAAATTTGTGCCTAAAGTTCCTAAGATTGCTATACATGCCACTGCAACTAACGCAATAATTAACCCATACTCCGTTAATGCTTGCCCTTCTTCTTCAACAACTAAGTTCCTAAATTTTTGTAACATATCGTTTCCTCCTACTTCTTTGAATTTTTAAAAATCGTTCTATATTTAGAACCTAAATCAAATATAAAACGAACACAAGAATTTGAAAACATCCATTTTAGGTCGTTTTTCCTAATTTTTTGGTATTTCCCTATGTTTTTCTCAACTATTCTCAATTTTTCTTAGTTTTTCGTTCTTTTAATAGAACGTTATGTTTAATATAATGAACTTATTAAATATAAATGGAAGGAGCTTGTATATGATAGAAAATACTGTTTTGATTCCATACCAAATTAAATTGGCCGATTCTTTTTTAACTAGACTTAAAGGATTAATGTTTCGCAAGGACCCTATTAAGGGTGAGGGGCTTTGGATTGTACCATGTAATGGCGTGCATATGTTTTTTATGAATTTTCCTATTGATGTTGTTTTTCTTAACGGACAACATGAGGTTGTTGAGGTTTACCTTAACTTAAAGCCCTGGAGAATGACAAAGGTTATAAAGGCTGCCCATTCAACTTTAGAACTTCCAGCAGGTTCGATTAATCAGTTAGGAATAAGGATTGGAAACATTGTTCAATGCTCCGATCAAGTATAGCTTTCTTCATTATTCAAGGCAGTCTTCAAATTTTGTGTTCTTGCAATAGTGTAAGATAATGGTAAATGCACATTTACAAAGACCTAGTACCATAAATTTATTCTGAAAATGATTTTATTTGAGGAAAACAGACAACGTATGGTTCCTTTTCCAATTCTTATTTTTTAAATATATAAACGAATTCTTATTTATTGAAAAATTCCATATATAGGGATACAATAGTTCTATAAAAAGAACGATATTTACATATAGAGGAGGTGCAGTAATGTTTAAGAAATTCATAGAAGAAAAGGGTCAAACCATTGTCCTTGTTCCAATTTTACTAGTGGCTTTAATGGGGTTTGCCGGTTTAGCAATTGACGGTGGCAGACTGTATAGTGCAAAATCCCAACTGCAAAAGGCTGTTGATGCCGGAGCACTCGCTGGTGCAGCTGATTTATTAGATACCATAAAATCGGGTGGTACTGTAAACTATACAAATATCTCTACTAGAATTAATAAAATAACGAAAGGAAACTATTCTGCAGGGTCTTATACGTACGATTCTAGTAAGTATGAAACAAAAGCAGTAGAGGTTCATGGTGAAGAATCCGTTAAATTAATGATAATGCCTGTTCTAGGAATTACGGATTCCAAAGTTAAGGCTGTCGCAAGAGTTAAAATTGGGAATGTTAGTAAGGTTGGGAAGGGAGTCGTAATACCTGTTGGGATAAATTTTGATATGCTGAAGGATCCTAATGACCCTGATGGAACAAAACTTCAATATGGAGTTACATTAACTATTACTAATAGCCCGGGAACAGGAACAAATGGTTATTACGGATTTTTGGATTATTCATCACTTCCTGGTGTCACTGGCTCAAGTGGTGCTGATGCACTCAAAAATTATATCTTAAATGGATCCCCAGTTCCCATTTCTATTGGTCAAGCCATTTCTCCAGAAAATGGAGTAAATACTGGACCAGTTGAGTCTTCAATAACAGCTAAAGAAGGGCAAATCGTTTATGTCCCGATTGTTACTGGTCCGGATTCATCTGGGAAACTTATTGTTGAAGGATTCGCTGCCTTCAAATTAATTGATTATGTGACAGAGAAAGAAGCAAAAGATCAGAAGCTAACAGAATCACATATTATAAAAGCTCAATTTCTCCATACTGTAGTTAATGGCGAGGTCGGAGAAGGCGGAATTGATTACG
>CAYNUT010000035.1:0-29482 GCA_964400595.1 uncultured Neobacillus sp.
TTTTTACAAGCAATTAAAAGAAGAAAAAGCCAAGCCTTCATACGCTATCCATGTGGACAAGATCCTCGCGACTGCAGCAAACCTAATTGAGAAACAAAGAGATCTTATACCGCCTCCAAACGAAAGAGTCTATAAGCGGGAAGCCAATGACATTTTTGAATGCTGTAAAATTTTCTTAAAAGAAGAGGAGCTGCACAGTGAAGAATACGATCCGCTTCATTTTGAATATTCCTTTGGCATCGGTGAAAAAGAGCCGGCAGTGATTTCACTTCCTTCAGGGGGGATTAAGGTTTCCGGTATCATTGACCGCGTTGACAAGTCACTTGATGGACGCTACCACATTATTGATTATAAAACTGGCAGCACCTATGGTTATTCAAAAAATGGTCCGTTTAAGGGCGGACGGCAGCTTCAGCACATGATTTACGCTCTTGCGATTGAACAGCATTTACATCTTGGGGCAGGGGCTGTGGAAGAAAGCTCGTATTATTTTCCGACTGTGAAGGGGATGGCTGAACGGTTTACGCGAAAACAGGACAACATCCTTCGGAAAAGTGGATTGGATATTTTAGAAAGACTGATTGAAATGATCAAGCATGGCCATTTTGAAATGACCAACGATGAAAACGACTGTAAATACTGCGATTATAAGCTCGTTTGCCGCCGTCATTTCTATCACAGAGAAATTTTAGATATGAAACAGACTAATCAGAAGCTTAAGGGGGTGCGGGCGTATGACTAAAGAAATTCTTGATCAAGCTGCCCGCGATCAAATAAAAAATGAACTTGGGAAGAATTTTTTGGTGGAAGCGGGTGCCGGTTCAGGAAAAACGACAAGCCTTGTTGACCGAATGGTGAATCTCATCTACACCGGCATGGCAGAAATTCAGCAAATTGTCGCCATTACTTTTACCAGAAAAGCAGCAGATGAATTAAAGGTTCGCTTTCAAGCGAAAATAGAGGAGGCCTGGAAAAAAGAAACCGACTTGGACGCAAAATTTCTCTTGGGAGAGGCACTGCAAAATATCGAACGCTGCTTTCTAGGCACTGTCCATTCGTTTTGTGCAAGGCTGCTCCGCGAGCGGCCGATTGAGGCGAATATAGACCTTAACTTTAAAGAACTGGAAGAAGCGGATGATGAAGATGTTTTAGAAGAAGCCTGGCAAATGCATTTGCAATTCTTGATGGAGGAAGAACCTGAGGAGTTGGAGAAAATCGACCAGCTGGGAATTTCCGTCGATGATATTTTCCCCTGGTTAAGGGAATTAAAAGAATATACCGATGTTGTATGGGTAACAGAAACAGTTCCCAAACCCGAGCTGTCCGCAGACTACAAATCCTTCATGAAGCTAATTACAGAAGCAAAAAAGTGTGTCCCCGGGGAGGAACCGCTTAAAGGTTATGACGTATTGCAGAAGGCGATTATAACAGCCTGCCAAAAGGAACGATTCATCGATTCTTCAATGGAAAAGAACATCATCAGTATTTTCGCCTTATTCGATAAAAATTTAAAGCCAACCCAAAACCGCTGGCCTTCAAAAGAAGATGCCCTATTTTACTGGGAGAAAATCACCTCCGAATTCGAGGTGAAAATCAAGCCGCTGATTAAAGCTTGGAAGGAATACTGTCACCCTCAGATTGTAGGATTCATCCTAAAAGCATTAAAAGCATACTTGCAATTAAAGAAGGAACGTTCGCTTTTAAACTTTCAAGACTTAATGATGCATACATCAAACCTGCTGAAGGAAAACTCTGAGGTCCGGCAATATTTTCAGGAAAAGTACCGCTATCTTCTTGTGGATGAATTCCAGGACACGGATCCCTTACAAGCCGAGATTATGTTCTGTTTAACAAGTGAAGATATTTCTGAAAAGATTTGGACTAACTGTAAACCGAAACCAGGCTCCTTATTTGTTGTCGGCGACCCAAAGCAGGCGATTTACCGCTTCCGAAGGGCTGACGTTGACACGTATAATCGTGTTAAAGAGCTTATTGTTAAGAATGGGGGCGAAGTTCTGCAATTGACAACCAACTTCCGCACACTTGACACGGTAACATTGGAGCTGAATCCGGTTTTTAAACGGCATTTGCCAAAAGTCGAAACCTTCTATCAAGCAGCTTATCGCCCATTAATGTCCTTTCATGAAGATCCGGGACATAGTTTTAGCGGTGTGAAGCTCCTGACAGTCCCTGCCGATTACAAAAAAAAGGAAGAGGTAATTTTAAAGGATGCCGGGACCATTGCTACAAGCATTGCAAACATGATCGAGCAGGGCCACAAACCAAAAGACTTTATGGTCCTGACCAGATACATGGACGGTATCGCCGTTTATGCAAAAATGATTGAGGATATGGGGATTCCTGTAAGCATCAGCGGCCAGGTTATTATGGGTGAAACAAGAGAGTTTCAGGATTTATGGATTCTCTTAAAATCCTTCGTCGACCCAACGGATGAAGTAAGCTTTACCGCGGTTTTAAGGAGTATTTTCTTTGGCGTAAGTGATGACGAATTGTATCAATGGCGTCAGGCGGGCGGGCGTTTTTCGGTTTATGCCAATATCCCGGACGGAATATCAGGGGAAACGAAGGCTAAATTTGCCCTAGTTTTAGAAAAATTGCAGCTGTGTCAAAAGCTGATTCACAATCTAGCTCCAACCGCAGCAATTGAAAAAATCATCGAGGATATCGGTTTTTATCCCTTGCTTTTGAAAAATGGCCGCTCGAAACGAACGTATAAAAGCTTATTGCAAATGATTGAGGCCTTACGAAAGCAGGAAGCTGATGGGAATACCACCTATAAACAAGTTTTCGAGGCCCTTACCGAAATGATTTTTGCAAAAACAACCGTTGCTAATATGGAGGAAGAAGCCGATGCTGTCCGCATTATGAACGTCCATAAAGCGAAAGGGCTTGAGGCGCCAATTGTTTTCTTGGCTCATCCGGCAAAGTCTGTTAGCCCTGAAGCCTTTTTATCCTATCACATTAAACGTGAAGAGCAATCATCTAAAGGATACTTTACTTTTACCGTGAAAAACGGGTATGCAGATAAAGAAGCAGCGATTCCGCCAGATTGGGATACGCATAAGGCAGAAGAAATAAAGTATTTAACGGAAGAGGAGCTGCGGATTATTTACGTTGCGGCAACACGGGCAGAGAAGGCGCTGGTGATCAGCACAAGCGGCGGCAATAAGAAAAATCCTTGGAACATCTTGTTTGAAATGGAACATGCCGAGGAATTGGAACCCCTGGAATTTGTAGATTTAGGGATTACAACCACTATATCTGACATAACTCTAAGCGAATATCAATCAAGAACAGGCAGCAGGAAAAATTGGCTTGAATCGAGCTGTTTGAAGACGTATGACTATTGGACACCGACTAAAGATAAGAATTATGCCGAAATCACGATAGAACGGGATACAGGCGGTGGGAAAGAATGGGGAACACTCATTCATGATGTGTTGGAAAAAGCGGTCCAAGGGTATGAGCTGTCACATTATATCAAGATAGCATTACATAAGTATGGGTTTTCTTCTGAAAGAGAAGAGGAGGTCAAAACCTATGTTGCTAATTTGCAAAGATCTTCTCTGTGGGAAGAATTACAGACTGCCGGCCAAGTCCTGACTGAAGTACCCTTTACGTTAAAAGTGGACAGTGGTCATATATTATATTCGCTGATTTCGGATCGCAGCAAGGAACAGCATCCATTTTTAGTTAAAGGAGTAATCGATCTTATCTACAAAAAAAATGGTGCCTGGCACCTTGTTGATTATAAGACAGACCGAGCAAAGCACGATGATGATTATAATAAGCTGCAAGGCTTTTACAGCAGCCAGTTATCCTTTTATCAGCAGGTTTGGGAAGTGTTAACCGGGGAAAAAGTGGAACGGAAATGCCTCTATTTCCTTGCGCACAATCGAATCATTTTTTACAATATTTAATAAATTAATGAGATTTGGAGCGGCAGATGCAAGATCTGCCGTTTCCTTATCATTTATCCATTCGGAATATTTAAAATTTTATATCAAGGGGGCAGGCAAAATGATTTCCACAGAACTGATTGCCGGGCTGAAGACCGTTATTTCAGACCAGCAAATCAAAGCAGGAGACAGTTTTGATATCGTGCTGGGAAATAACGGTCATACTGCTGTTTTTCCAAAATCGGAAGAAGAAATTGCCGGGATTCTGAAATATGCCAATGAGCAGGGGAAGAAAGTAAATATTATGGCCGGCGGTACAAAAAGAGGATTTGGCGGCTTGGAAGACGTTGCAGATATTCTGCTTTCTCTCGAAAATTATCAAGGAACGATCGAGCACACAGTTGGGGATATGACATTAACAGTTAAGTCAGGCACTCCTTTTCAAAAGCTTCAGGATTTTTTAGCAGAGCATCAGCAAAAAATTCCCCTCGACCCGGCCCAGTCTGGGAAGGCAACAATCGGCGGCGTGATAGCCGCAAATGACTCAGGCCCAAAGCGGCTGGGCTATGGTTCGGCACGGGATATGGTCATCGGTTTAAAAATGATTTACCCGGATGGAACAATCATTCGTTCAGGTGGAAAAACAGTTAAAAATGTCGCAGGCTATGATATGAACAAATTATTTATTGGTTCGATGGGGACACTTGGTGTCATTTCTGAGGTCACTCTTAAGCTGAGGCCTCTGCCAAAATATGAAAGTCTTGTTTTAATATCCTTCCCAGATTCAAACCTCGAAGATATACGCAACTTCACGATTAATCTCTTAGATTCAGCAATGGAACCGACTGCATTGGAATTGCTTAGTCCCTCTTTAGCTCAGAAATTAACAGGTAAGTCTTCCTATACATTAGCGATTAGCTTTGAAGATGTTGAGAACTCTGTTCGTTATCAGGTTGCTTATGTCAAGGATCAATTGCACTCAAATTTAGAGTTTTCCGTTTTAAGTCAAGAAGCAGCCAAAGCCTTTTGGAAGGAAATAGCTGATATTCAGGTGAATCAAGAAATAAAAGCTGCTTTAAAAATAGGGGTAAAAAACATGGATGTGCTCCAGATCATCCGTGAATGTCAGCCGCTTCAAGATTTGCATAATCTCGTTGTTGAAGCACATGGTGGACTGGGGCATGGTTTATGCATGTTCTACCTCACTGGGGGCGATAAAGATGTCGTTTCAGCGATTTTAACCTTAAGAACCTATGCGGAAAAAATGGGCGGTTATGCTGTTGTTACCCATTTGCCGCTCGCAATGCGGCAGAAGATAGCAGTTTGGGGAGCGAAGCCGGCTTATTTCTTTTTGTTGGAAGGCATAAAAACAAAGGTAGATCCCAATGGGACTCTTAATTCGCGGCGGTTTGTGGGAGGAATTTAAAAATGAGCTTACCGGAAATCCAACAAAAGCCTGTTTGTACAACAACTGGTTTAGGAAATTATTTATGGAGCGATCCGCCGAAGGAGAGCAGGTGGTCTGATTGTGTGCATTGCGGTTTATGCTTAGAAGCCTGCCCAACCTATGAACAGTTGGGTCAGGAGCAGCATTCACCGCGCGGCAGGGTTCACCTCATTAAATCGGTCGCCGAAGGGAAACTTTTTGTTGATGAAGCGTTTTCGGACCCTGTATTTTCCTGCCTGGATTGCCGGGCCTGCACAACCGCCTGCCCGGCCAATGTCGACGTAGGTGGTTTGATCGAAGAAGCACGCGGACAAATACGGCAGGCCATGCCGCTCACGGGACTGAAGGGAGCAGTCAGTAAATTTTTCCTTGAAAGCCTTTTACCCCGCCACAACAGATTAGAGTTAGCAGGCAAACTGTTGAAATTTTATCAAAAAAGCGGTTTGCAAAGAGTTGTCCGGAAAACAGGCTTGATAAAAATTATGCCAGAGCACTTGGTAGACATGGAATCAATCATGCCCTTAGTAAAGACACCGGTGAGAAAAAAATATAAAAATGTAAATTTGATTAAGGCAAGGGGTGAAACAAAGCGCCAGGTTTCCTTGCTTACAGGCTGCATCATGGATGTGATGTTCAGCGATGTAAATGAAGCAACCATTAATGTATTAACGCGAAATGACAATGATGTGCAGATTCCAAAAAATCAAACCTGCTGCGGGGCCTTGCATGTTCATGCAGGGGACCGGGAAATGGGGCGGAAGCTTGCCAGACAAAATATTGAAGCTTTTAAGGATTCGGAAAAAGTGATTGTCAATGCGGCAGGCTGCGGCTGTATGCTGAAGGAATATCCAGAGTTATTCCATGACGAGCCGGAATGGCTGAAAAAAGCAAAGGAGTTTTCAGCAAAAGTAGAAGATATTTCGAAATTTCTTTATAATACCGGCTGCAGATCACCCAAAGCAGAATTGCACACCCGCATCACCTATCATGATGCCTGCCACCTTGCGCATGGACAGGGCATTCGTGAGGAACCCCGCCACCTTTTGCTGAAGATTCCAGGGGTGGAAATGGTCCATATGGCTAATGCCGACCGCTGCTGCGGCAGCGCTGGAATTTATAATCTTACTCATCCGGAAATGGCTGGAGCCATCCTGGACAGCAAAATGAAGAATGTACCGGAAGATGTCGAAATGATTTCAATGGGCAACCCTGGCTGCATGCTGCAGATGGCGCTGGGGGTTCAAAAGTTCGGGAGAAACCAAAGAATTGTTCATACAGTGCAGCTATTGGACTGGGCATATCAAAAGGAGGAGGGGGGCGGGACAGATGGCACGAACAAAATGTAAAACAGATGATGTCCATATCATCAATCTTTCAAAGATTATTTCTGGTCCTAACTCACTTCTTTATAAAGAAGCGGACCTGCTTGCCTATGATTGCGATGGATTTACAATTGAGCGTCATCTTCCCAGGGCAGTTGTTTTTCCAAAGGATACAGAAGAAGTTTCAAAGATTGTAAGATATTGTTGCCAAAATAACCTGCCATTTCTTGCACGCGGTGCAGGTACTGGTTTGAGCGGCGGGGCGATTCCTTTAAATAATGAGGTAATTATCAGCCTTGTCCGCATGAAACGGCTGTTGGAAGTTGATTTAGAGAATCGCCGGGCGGTTGTAGAACCAGGTTTTGTAAACATACAGTTGACCAACTCGATTTCAGATAGAGGTTATTATTATGCCCCGGACCCATCGAGTCAGTACACCTGCACAATTGGCGGGAATGTCGCGGAAAATGCCGGCGGCGCCCACTGTTTAAAATATGGGGTGACAACTAATCATATTTTGGGCTTAGAGGTTGTGCTGCCAAATGGTGAGATTATAGGAATCGGTCAAAACGGCATTCCTGATTTTCCTGGTTATGATTTTCTCGGCCTGTTAACAGGGTCGGAGGGAACATTAGGCATCGTGACGAAAATTACCGTGCGTCTTCTAAAAAATCCGGAAGCAAAGAAAACGGTGCTGGCTTATTTTAATAAAATTGAAGAGGGCAGCCAGGCGGTTTCCGATATCATATCAAGCGGAATTGTGCCGGCCGCTCTAGAAATGATGGATAAAACGGCGATTGAAGGGGTTGAGGCAGCAGCATTCCCAGTCGGGCATCCAAAGGATATTGAAGCTGTTTTGTTAATTGAAGTGGATGGCATTGCAGCAGGTCTTGACGATCAAATCAATCTCATTCTCGACGTTTGCAGAAGGCGGAATGTCCGAGAGATAAGAGTTGCTAAGGATGACGAGGAGCGTGGACGATGGTGGGCCAATCGGAAAACCGGGTTTGGAGCGATGGGTGCCATTTCGCCTGACTATTTGGTTCAGGACGGTGTCATCCCGAGAAGCAGGCTTCCGGAAGTATTAAGCAGAATTCGGGAAATAAGTGATGAGTGCGGATTAAGGATTGCAAACATTTTTCATGCTGGTGACGGGAATCTTCACCCGCTTGTTCTCTTTGATTCAAGAGTTCCGGGTGAAACGGAGAAAGCGATGGAGGTGGGAAGCGCCTGCTTAAAGGTTTGTGCGGAAGTCGGTGGTTCCATTACCGGTGAGCATGGTGTCGGAATCGAGAAGAAGGAAGAAATGCGATTTATTTTTAATGATGATGAGATTCGGGTCCAGACAGATATCCGGGATGTATTTAATCCGCAAAACCTGTTAAATGCAGGCAAACTATTTCCGGCTCCAGGCAGGTGTGTGGAGATGAAGATGGAAATGTCGACAAGAGAAAAATAGAGATTATCGGTTTTATTATGCGGGAATTAAGTCGCTGAATATTCTAATATTGTTCTATTAAAATGGCATAATATCCTTTCTTGTCCCATATTTTAGTAGTAAAAGTGGATGAGAACTTGCAATGGTGCAGTGAAAGCAGTTAATTACTGCGATTATATGCACCTTTTTGTTTTCAAAGGAGGCGGGTAAATGGAGATAAAACGGGTTCCAGCTTTCGCATTAGCAAGCAGAGTAATACCGTATATAGATGAAAGATTAAGAGACGCACTGCAGGTTCCTAAGGATACCAATAGTATTGCTTTAGTGACCAGCACCAGTGATGATGTAGGTTATACAGCGTTAGATGAGGCAACAAAGAAAGCAGCGGTTGATGTGATTTATGCGAAGTCTTTCTATGCGGGCGCTGCCCATGCCTCCGGTCCATTATCAGGCGAGTTCTTGGGCATTTTAGGGGGAGCTACACCCGCAGAGGTTAAAAGCGGCCTCGAGGTAGCGATTCAAATGATTAATGAGGGGCCCGCATTTTATGCGGTGGATGAGGCTGGGAATCATGCCTATTACGCGCACACCATTTCACGGACGGGCACCTATTTATCAAAAGTTGCAGGGATCAATACTGGGGAGCCCCTGGCCTATTTGATTGCTCCGCCTCTTGAGGCGATGGTTGCGCTGGATGCAGCCCTGAAATCAGCGGATGTCAGGATATGCGCCTTTTATGGACCGCCCACAGAAACCAATTTTGGAGGAGGGCTTTTAACCGGGAGCCAATCCTCGTGTATGGCCGCAGCAGAAGCCTTTGCAGATACCGTAAAAAAAATTGCCCTCTCTCCCCACTATTATTTTTAAATTAATGGAGGTTTACAATGAAAAAAGGTGTTGAATAAAATGAAGGAAAAAAAGCAACGTGTCATACAAGAATATGTTCCCGGGAAACAACTGACCCTGGCGCATATTATTGCCAATCCAGATGAAGTCTTGTATACCAAGCTTGGCATCGGACAGTCAGGCGCGATTGGGATATTAACATTGACCCCGACGGAAACTGCTATTATCGCTGCCGATATTGCCACAAAAGCAGCAGATATTGAACTGGGTTATCTGGATCGCTTTACAGGTTCATTAGTGATTTGTGGAACCGTTTCTAATGTGGAAATGGGGATTCAGGCGATTAATGAATTTTTGTCGAGGCATTTAAAATTTGAAACAGCCGAGATTACAAGGTCATGAAGAAAGGGAAAGTGTTGCTGATTGGACCGATTGGTTCCGGTAAATCAACTTTATCAAAGCGCTTATTGGAGGATTCGTCACCTGCGGGTAAGACACAGGCCCTAAATTATTTGGATTGGATCATTGACACGCCTGGAGAATACAGTGAAAATCCCATGTTTTATCGTTCTTTATTAGCTACATCTCTGGAAGCACGGGTTTTGCTGGTCATCCATGACGCAACGACTAAGCAGCAGCTCCTTCCGCCAAATTTTGCCTATGGGTTTCCCATCGTTTCAATCGGCGTCATTACAAAGATTGACCATCTGAATGCAGACTTGAAAAAGGCAGAGCAGCTTTTGAGGCAGGTTCTACCCATACAGGTTATTTTTCAGGTCTCATCCGTTACATTGGAAGGGATTTCCGAGTTAAGAGGGGCTATTTTACGGTATATTTAATTGAAATATACCCTTTGTGAATATAGTTGGAATTTTTCGAATAACATGTACTAACATGCCACAAAGGGGATGGGGTGAGTGACCTCGGATGGTGGAAGAAATTATCAAGAGCGTTGGAATTGATATCGGTACAAGCACCACCAAACTGATGATGAGCGAATTGAAGCTGGGAAGGGTTTCAAACCCCTTTGCCCTGCCGCACTTTGATATTCTTGAGCGCAGGATTACCTACGTAAGTGACATCATTTCAACCCCTTTAAAGAATGAGGAGGAAATAGACCTGCCGCTTCTCACCGACTGGCTTGAAAAAGAATATCTTAAGGCTGGTTTTTCCTTTTCAGAAATTAAATCAGGTGCAGTCATCATTACTGGGGAAACGGCAATTAAGAAGAACGCAGATGCCCTACTTCACTATTTGGCAGACCGGGCAGGCGACTTTGTTGTTGCGATTGCCGGAGCCAGCTTGGAAGGGGTATTGGCAGGCCGTGGATCTGGCGCGTATGATTATTCAAAATCCTTTCGGGGAACGGTAGCCAATATTGATATCGGAGGCGGCACAGCGAACGCAGTTATTTTTCAACAGGGAAAGGTCCTAGAGACCATTACCTTTCATGTTGGCGGCAGATTGATTGAAATCGATGGGCTTGGGGAAATCTTGGCAGTTTCTCTCTCTCTAAGGGAATGGCTTTTTTATAAAAAATTTCAAATAGAAAAAGGGATGAGGCTGACGTTAGGGCAGTTTGAAGAAATTGCGGCGGCATTATGTTCTGATATGCTTGATGTTCTGGCGGGAAAAAAATCAATTGCTTCGATGAAATCATTGATTCATAGTGCCTCCTGTGAGACCGTGCCGGAGATTCATGCGGTGATGATTTCCGGGGGAGTGGGGAAGCTCGAAGAAGAGCAGCCGCCTGTGACCTTATTGGATGCGGCGAAGTATAACGATATCGGACCGTTGCTGGCAAGTGAGCTAAATAAAGCATTTAAAAGATACCCATTAAAAGCTGTCAAAGCAGAGCAATCCTCGAGGGCAACGGTCATCGGAGCCGGGATGCAATCGACGAAAATAAGCGGTGCCACGATTTTGATTCAGCCAAGCCTCCTTCCATTAAGGAATATTCCGGTAGTAAAGATTTCTTTATCAGAAGGCGAATTCGAATCAGAAATCCGCCGGGCTTTTTTTAAGGGTAAAGGATTATTTGGGGAAGGTAGCGGCCGAGTGCCTTTTGCCATAGGCTTAAGTGAGATGGCGCCCCTATCGTATGTAAGGTTAAAGGAATTGGCGGGGATTATTGGGGGGCAATATATCCGCAATTTTCCTGATGCTGAGTTCCTGGTCGTTGTTTGTGAAAATGATATGGGGAAAGCCCTGGGGCAGGCATTGCGTTTGCAATTTCCTTTACATGTCATATGTATTGATCAGGTGGTCATCGATCACGGAGATTACATTGATATCGGAGAGCCTCTGTATGATGCGATGGTGCCGGTTGTCGTAAAAACACTGGCGTTTTCATAGGTGGGAATTTAGGATTAAAAATTAGATTTGCGGAATTGGTTCTCAAAATTGTTGAAGGTGTCCTTAGATTTGTAGAATAGGTCTTCAAAATCGTAGAAAGAGCCCTGAAATTTGTAGAATAAGCATCCAAAATTGCAGAATAGCCGATTTTAAATTCATAGGAGCTGCCATCCTTTATAATAACCAGTCCAGGGAGGTGAAACCACTGAAAACGAAGATTACCTTACTCAATAAAACTTATCAGTTTGGCAATTTGAAGGAAATTCTGGCTAAGGCGAATGAGGAGAAGTCCGGAGATCAGCTCGCAGGTATCGCAGCTGCAGATGCGCAGGAACGTCTCGCCGCACGGCATCTCCTATCAGAACTCACCCTTGCCGATATCCGCAACAATCCGGTTCTCCCTCCGGAAGAAGACGAAGTTTCAAGGGTCATCGAAGAGTCGATTAATGAAAAAATCTACCAATCAATCGCGAACTGGACGGTCAGCGATTTAAGGGAAATGCTTCTAGCCGAGGAAACCACTAACATTGATATCAGCCGCATCCGCAGGGGGCTGACGAGTGAGATGGTCGCTGCGGTCGCGAAGCTTATGTCCAACCTTGACCTTGTCCAGTCGGCATCAAAAATCGAAGTCGTTACACAGTGTAATTTTCCAATCGGTCATAAAGGGACACTTGCCGGGAGAGCACAGCCGAACCATCCAACCGACAGCATCCAGGGAATTAAGGCCTCACTTTATGAGGCACTGAGTTACGGAATTGGCGATGCCGTCATTGGAATTAATCCGGTCATTGATTCTGCCGAAAGCGTGATGCAAATTTTACAAATGACCAAGGAGGAGATGGAGAGGTTCCAAATTCCAACCCAAAACTGTGTGCTTGCCCATGTGACAACGCAGATGCGGGCGATAAAAAACGGAGCTCCTTCCGATTTGCTTTTTCAAAGCTTAGCTGGAACGGAGGCAGGCAATAATGCGTTTGGTATTAGCGCCGAGCTTTTAGATGAAGCCAACGATTTGATCCAAAAAGAAAGTACTTCTGCCGGGCCTAATCATTGGTATTTTGAAACTGGACAGGGCTCAGAGCTGTCATCTGATGCGCACCACGGCATTGATCAAGTTACACTCGAAGCAAGATGCTACGGCCTAGCTAAAAAATACAAGCCATTCATCGTGAACACAGTTGTCGGGTTTATTGGCCCCGAGTACCTCTATAACAGCAAACAGGTGATCAGGGCTGGGCTCGAGGATCATTTTATGGGGAAGCTGCAGGGCATTCCGATGGGGGTAGATGTTTGTTATACCAACCATATGAATGCAGACCAAAATGATATGGAGAACCTAGCCATTCTACTCGGGGCTGCCGGGGTAAATTTCTTAATTGGGGTTCCAATGGCGGATGACTGCATGCTCAATTATCAATCGACAAGCTTCCATGACATTGCATCCGTCAGAAGGGTGCTGGGCCTGAGACCAGCCCCTCATTTTGAAAAATGGCTCGAGGGAAGGGGTATTATGGAAGGCGGCAAATTAACCGCAAGGGCAGGTGACCCGACAATTTTTCTATAAGTGAAAGGAGGCGGCAGCTTGAAGGAAGGGCAAATTGAGTTAATCGTGCAACAGGTAATGGAACAGCTGCAAAAAAAATTGTCTGCAGAGCAGCCAAAGGAAGAAGAATATGAACCATCTAAAAGCGGATTAACTTTTTCCGAAAAAGATTGGAGCACCACTGTTCCGCAACCAGTTATTCAAGATGGTGTCGAAGACCTCACCGCCGCAACTCCTGCAAGAATTGGAGTCTGGCGGACCGGTACACGTCCTCTTACGAAAACGATGTTAAAACTTCAGTTTGACCATGCCGCTGCCATAGATGCGGTCGGCAGCGAGGTCCTCGAAAACACTTTAGCTGAATTTGATTTATTCACGGTTGAGACCTGCTATGAAAATAAGGAAACCTATTTAAAAAGACCGGATAAAGGCCGTGTACTAACTGTCTCAGCTGCCCAAACGATTAAGGACAGATGCGTGCACTGCCCGCAGGTTCAGGTGGTGGTTTCGGATGGACTTAGTGCCAGAGCCGTGGAAACGAATTTGAAGGATGTTTATCCGGCACTGCTGGATTCTTTAAAAATAAACAGCCTTACTGTTGGAACGACGTTTTTTGTTAAAGGCGGGCGTGTCGCCTGCATGGATCATATCGGGGAAATCTTGGAACCGGAGGTACTTGTACTGTTAATAGGCGAGCGGCCAGGACTGGTGTCAGCGAGTTCGATGAGTGCCTATATGTGCTACCGGCCGCGGAAAGGAATCGTTGAATCGGACCGCAATGTCATCTCCAATATTCATCCGCTTGGAACTCCGCCAATCGAAGCGGGTGCACATATCGGTACTGTTCTCAAAAAAATGCTCGAACAAAAGATCAGTGGAGTGAAGCTGGAACTGTAGTGAAGATAGGGAAGGAGGGGAACCGCATGGAGGTTTTGATTGGGTTTGGACTAGTACTGTTAACTCTTGTTGTTGGAACAGCTATTGGGATGAACGCCAATAAAAATGTTAGAGCCTTTAAAGAAGAGGAGCACGAAATCTTCGTTGGCAAGGATGATAAATAGAAAGGGGAGAAGGTAATGAAAAATAAACATCAACAGCTGCTGGAGGATAAAAAGCAGCTGAATCACTATGGCTATGCCCAGGAGCTTCTGCGTGATATGGGTGGTTTTTCAAACTTTGCCATCTCATTTTCGATTATTTCCATTTTAACAGGTGCTGTTTCCTTATATGGCCATGGCTTAACCTATGGAGGCCCAGGGATGATGGGCTTTGGCTGGACGATTGTTGCCTTTTTTGTCATGCTCGTTGCAGCCTCACTTGCTGAGCTTGCATCAGCGATTCCCACAGCAGGCGCCCTTTATCACTGGGCAGCAGCCTTAAAAGGGATCCGAATTGGCTGGTATACGGCTTGGATTAATTTAATCGGCCAAATCGGAATCGTGGCCGGCATTGACTATTCTTGTGCTTTATTCGCAGACCCGCTCCTGGCAGCTATTTTTGGTTATTCCTCTACCGACACCACCATACTAATCGTCTTTGGCGTTATCCTTCTATTACACGGAATCCTAAATCATGTCGGAATAAAGATCGTCGCTAAATTAAATGATTTTTCAGCTTGGTATCACATGCTTGTCGTTGGCATTTTGGTTGTCAGCCTGGCCTTTTTTACAAAAAATGGCCTTCAGCCGGTCGATTATTTGTTCCAAGTAGGCCAGACTTTTTCCGATAAACCTTATTTCCTTGCATTTTTAATCGGCTTATTGCAGGCACAATGGACATTTACCGGATACGATGCCTCAGCCCACACGATTGAAGAAACAGTTCACCCAAGGGTGCGTGCACCATGGGGCATATATAACTCGGTTGCTTTTTCGTTTGTGTTTGGGTTTATCATGCTAGCGTTTGTGACTCTTTCCATTCATGACGCCAGCGGTGCGGTCAACTCGGATAATGCCTTTATCTTTGTTATCAGCAAGGCGTTAGGCGGTACGTTTGGAAACATTGTCCTTTGGCTTGTCACCTTTGCGATGTTTTTTTGCGGACTTTCGTCCATTACCTCCTTCTCACGGATGATGTATGCTTTTTCAAGAGATAACGGCATGCCGCTCAGCCGCCACTGGGCAGAAATAAGCCGGAAATACAGGACACCGGCTAAAGCTATATGGCTTTCTGTTATTCTCTCCTTCATTTTGGCTTTAATCGATTACATTACAAAGTTAATCAATCCTGAGGCCGGTTACTCAACAATTGCCTTCCTAACAGCAGTAAGTGTTGTTGGCTTGTATGTTGCCTATGGAATCCCGATTTATTTGAAGCTAAGAGCTGAAGCGAAAGGCATATTTCTGCCTAAGCATTACGGTCCTTGGAGACTTGGCAAATGGAGCAAGCCGATCAACATTCTTAGTATCCTCTGGATAATATTTATTTCAATTATGATGATTATTCCGCCCAACCAGATGGCAGCGTATGCCTTAGTGGGAATGCTTATATTGCTGATTATTATGGATATGGCGTATTACAAGAAGCACTTCAAAGGACCGCAGGCGGCCCTTAAGAAATCCATCGAGGAGATTAGAAGATTAGAAGAAGAGTTTGAACATGGGAAGAATTAGTTGTAACAGCAGAAAAAGTGCCCTGTAGGATGTACAGAGCACTTTTTCTCAGTGCAATAAATGAAATAATTTTTGCTCTGCCAAAACGGTATCGATAGGGCAGGTGGCTGAGTTTCTTCCGTACTGCCATCCCCAGACATTTGCAGGGCAATCAGGTTTTTTCGGTCTGAATTTCGGGGCGTTTCTTTTGCTGGATACACCCGGTTCTGGCTCAGCACTCCATATAATCGATTGATTTTTAACCAAAGAGCTTTGCTGGACAGCCTGGCAATAGGCGGCATTGAAGCTTCCTGTAACAGGGTCATGGTAAAATCCAGGACGGTAGCCACTTCCATAAATCGTTTCTACCCAGCCAATTAACCAGGCAGCATCGCAATCAAAAAATTTTTCTATATTAGCAAACAGAACCGTTCCATTCCGGATTCCCAATCTCCGAGCATAGAAAATGGCATTCGTTGCTGCGACTGCTCCCTGCCGATGGCCGACGGCAGTCCGGAAATTATTATAAATGGGCATGAGCTTAATTCCGTTATTTTTCAAAAAATTAATTTCCGTAACCGTTAATCCTTCACTTGCCCCTTGAACCGTTGATAAATACCTTCCCCAAAAATCTGGACTGCCAAAGTGTCTTTTGACGCAGGCTAATAACTTTGCATCCACAACGGCAGCAGAGTCAACACCCCACATAACTGGACTCATGCAAACACCTCCACATCTATGAAATGTATGCAGGGGAGAATGTCCAAATTACTCCTGTCAGAAAAGATTCATGACAAGTTTCCGGTCATTCTTGCCTTCATTATGTAAAACCTTCAAATATTAGCTTTAAATCGTGAGCACCTTTTTTCTGTTATTGACTGTCCTATGTTACGATGTTACAAACAGCAAAAGATTGAGGTGTTGACATGAAAATTGAAGTTTGGTCAGATTATGTATGTCCGTTTTGTTATATTGGGAAGCGCCGTTTAGAGATGGCACTTGAGCAATTCCCCCATAAAAGTCAGGTAGAGGTGGAATTCAAAAGCTTTGAGCTTGACCCGAATGCGCCCAAAAATAGCAGTCAGAATATTCATGAGGCTTTATCAAAAAAATATGGCATGACAGTTGAGCAGGTGAAACAATCCAATCAAAGTATTGGCCAGCAGGCAGCCTTGGTTGGTTTAGACTTCCGATTCGATGAGATGAAACCGACGAATACGTTCGATGCCCATCGTTTAGCAAAGTTTGCCAAAACTGAAGGAAACGAGCCTGCGGTTTCTGAAAAACTCATGTACGCTTATTTTACGGAATCAAAGGATCTTGGCGACCTGGAAACCCTGGCTGATATTGCGGAAGTGGCAGGTTTAGACCGTCAAAAAGCACTTCAGGTTTTAAATGAAAAAAACGCATATGCCAATGATGTCCGTATTGATGAATCGTTAGCCCAGCAATACGGTGTCCGCGGGGTTCCCTTCTTTGTCATCAATCAAAAATACGCCATTTCGGGTGCCCAGCCATTAGAAACCTTTAAAGATGCACTTCAGAAAGTCTGGCAGGAAGAATCTGAATTAACAGTGCTTCAGGACCTATCAACAGAGGATGACGTAAGCTGCGAAGACGGGAGCTGTGCTATTCCTGAAAAAAATAAGTAAAAAAAAGGGTTTAATCGCATGCTGCGATTAAACCTTTTTCTATCGTCTTTTCATTCTAAAATAAGACTGATTGCTGCCTTCCCAGCATCTTTTAATGATAAAATTGCCATGTACATGACTTTGGCAGTTTCTCCGTCTTGATGTGTTTCTTCTTGATGTACGACATCTGGATGTAGTTCTGCGAGATGTATGACGTCTTGATGTGTTCCGGCGTGTAGTCGTTCGCCTTCTAGAAGTCCTCCGTCTAGAAGTCCTTCGTCTTGAAGTCCTCCGTCTAGAAGTTCGCCTTCTAGAAGTCCTCCTGCGGGATGTGCGGCGATCATGACCAGGGTCCCTGAACATGAAATCCCCGAACCCGCCGCGTCTTGTTTCTTCAGCTGCTATTTGAATCTCTTCAGGTGAAAATTCTCTCATTTTTGCACCTCCTTTTAATGTAGAAAAGGGAGTACGAAAACTGTTTGCTGATTGTTTGTCTATAAAACTCACTCTTCTTTTACCAATTTACGTTGGTAGGGTTCTTTTTGTATGGGAAAAGAGCCTAAGATAAGAAAAAATGCTGATTGAATGTTGCATCCCATCTTTCTCAAACATACGAATAAAAAGAGGGAGGGGATAGAAATGGACGGAGCTGCAAAATTGCCGCAATATAAGCTGTTTATTAAACCTTTTGACTTGAAGGAATTAAGGAGAGACATTTGGATAGATGACCCGGTACCGGCCCAATTAACAATTGAAGGGAAAAGGCTAGATGTTGATTTAAGCTACCGGGGATCCCATATACGTGATTTTCTGAAAAAATCCTATCAGGTCTCTTTTTATAAACCGGGAAAATTTAAAGGAGCAAAACAAATCCACTTAAATGCGGAATATAAGGACCCATCCTTCATCCGCAATAAATTATCCTTCGATTTCTTTCAAGAACTGGGGGTACTTTCACCACAATCCCGCCATGTAAATTTAGTACTTAACGGAAAAGCGGAAGGGGTTTATCTGGAAATTGAGTCCGTTGACGAGCATTTTCTAAAAAGAAGGAACCTTCCGGAAGGCAGCATATTTTATGCAGTTGATGGGGATGCGAACTTTTCTCTTATGAGCGACTTGGATAAGGAAACGAAAAAATCATTGCTGCTTGGCTATGAAAGAAAATGGGGAACCATGGAGGCAGATTATCAACTGCAGGAATTTATTTTTAAAATAAATACCATGCATAAACTCGAATTTGAAAAATCAATTGGAAACCTTGTAGAGATAGATCAATACCTTCGCTGGATTGCAGGCATTATCTTTACTTCCAACTATGACGGGTTTGTTCATAATTATGCCCTGTATCGAAACGGGGAAACAGGCCTTTTTGAAGTCATTCCCTGGGACTATGATGCTACATGGGGAAGGGATGTAAATGGAAAGCAGATGGAAGCGGATTATGTTCCAATTGAAGGGTTTAATACGTTAACAGCACGGCTCCTGGATGTGGAACGAATCCGCAAAAACTATCGGAAACTGCTGGAAGAAACTTTGAATCACCAATTTTCGGTCGAATATATCATCCCAAAGGCAGAAAGTCTCCTTCAATCAATCCGCCCATCCGTGATTGCAGACCCATATCAAAAACATGCCATAGCTGTTTTTGACAAGGAGCTGGAAATCATGAAGGATTATATTATTGAAAGAAGAAAGTATTTACAAAAAAAGCTCATCATATTAAATTGGTGAACGGGATCAATCCGGTCGATCAACGGATGATCCTTTTTGTTTTGCAAAAAAGAGAGACAATTTCCTCAGAAAACCATGGAGAAATTATGGGACTTCTGATACTTTTGTTGTATAAGTTCTAATTCTATCATTTTAATTTCTGTTTATTTCTACGTTTTAAAAGGGGGATTTTCCTTGGAGACAAATTTTGGACAAAAAGATACACGTTTCTGGCATTATATTAGAAACGGGGAGCAGATTGGCCCCGTCAGCGAGCCGGAAATGCTTTATTTATTTCGAGAAGGGTTTTTAAATGGGGATACTTTTGTATGGACAAAAAACATGGAACGTTGGGAGAAAGCAAGGAAGTTTCCGGAATTTACCGAAGTAATAATTGTACCCCCGCCCATACCAATTTCACCGCTGACTTCTGAAACCATTGACTTCGGAAAAGCACGGCCAATAACAGGGGACAATGCTGGCCCTAAGGCAAGACCATGGATTCGATATTTGGCCAGGTCGATTGACATGACGATTTTTGGCATTTTATTTGCAATAGTCCTTTCCATTATGTCTCCGGATTTTTTGGAAAAGGGGCCAGGTTTTGTCTTTAGTTTTTTGTCGATGTTGATCTGGGTTTTTATTGAACCTCTCATATTAACCATATTTGGGAACACATTCGGAAAGGCGCTTTTAAAAACCAGGATTGGAATGGCGGATGGGAGCAAGATTACCTATGAAACCGCGCTGAAACGGTCTTTTTCGCTATGGATAAAAGGAATGGGTCTTGGCATTCCGATAGTAACCATTATTTGTAATGCCGTTTCACTAGGATTTGTTAATGATAATAAAGTAGCGAAATGGGATAAAGAATTTGGTTTTGTTGTCACCCATGGTGAAATTGGCATTTTAAGAATATTCTTGGCAATAGCAGCTGTAATTGGCATTTTTATCTTTGGTGCTATTTTTATAGGTATATTTTCATATGTATCTATATAACGTTGCCGAAGGAATTTTCCAATTTGCCCGCCAAAAAAAAATAGGGTGTCAGGCACCATGTGAAGAATTCACATGGTGCCTGACACCCATTTCTAGTTAGTCGACCATACGACTCCGTTGGTTGATTTCGAATAGGAGCAGATTAATAAAATCTGAACTTAGGTCTAGGCGTATGGCATCATGGTAGGCTTCAATTAAAAAATGATCTTGTAAAAGATGTAATGATTCCAAGTCTTTATCCCTCGTTTGAAATAAAATATAGGGATATTTTAAAATAAATTTATCCTTTTTTGGGTGTAGTATGGTAAATTTACACAAAACCTTCACAAAAAAAATGAATTTTTCCTAACTGTGACTTTTTCCCTAGACCTTTTTGGTAATTTCGCCCTTTTGTGATATTAAATTGGTATTGTTTATTTACTGCAAAAAAATCAAAAAGGTAAACCTCAGGACTTCAGTCTTGGGGTTTTCGTTTGTCCAAAACGGAGCCTTGAAACTTAAATCCATTCTTTTTCTCTCCATTGATACGTTTGTCTATTCCGCATCCTGCTTCCTTACATATAATTACATGAAAATATCTTTTTCTTGGAGTTGAAGTGGTTGTATGAGCAAAAATGTATTAGTCATTGCCGCACATCCCGATGATGAAATCCTTGGCAGCGGCGGCACAATAAAAAAACTAGTGAATTCTGGATATAAAGTAACCACTGTAATCGCCGCCAAGGGACGAAAGGATGAGGAGCATCACATAAGGACATTCATGGTAAAAGCAAATGAAAAGCTCGGAGTGGGAGAGATAATATTTTTGGAATTGCCTAATTTGTTAATGGAAACCATTCCGCTTTGTGAGATCAACAAAAAGTTGGAAGACCTGATAAAGAAGTATGAACCTGACATGATTTTTACCCATCACTATGGTGACTTGAATCGGGACCATCAAATTCTTTTCCAAGCAGTGTTGACAGCTGCCCGGCCGCTTCCAGGAACGAAACCAGTTGAAATCCTATGTTTTGAAACAGTCTCTTCAAGTGAGTGGAGTCAGCATACAAATGATAAAGAATTTAAACCTAATTACTTCGTGGATATTTCAGATACCATTAACGATAAAATTGAATCGCTAAATCAGTATGCTGTTGAAATGAGGCCCTTTCCCCATCCACGTTCATTTGATGGTGTAAAATATTTGGCTCGGGTAAGAGGAATGACTATCGGAGTGGAATACGCTGAAGCGTTTGAAATCATTAGGAGGGTGTGGAAGTGACGAAGAATCACCACCATCATCTGGAGCCATTGCCAGCCCCATATCAACACCTTGTTTCTGCTTTGGACCAGTATTACGGCATTGCATCACCTTCTGAAAACGAATTAGAAGGTAATGAAAAAAGGTGTAAGGCACCATCAAAGATACCATCCTTAAATGCATTATCGATTTCATGCCGACCAAAGCAACTGCGGATTTTGATTACGACGTTTTGGGAGTATCCATTTGTCGGGGGGCTTCAGAATTATATTGCGGCTCTAAAAGCTGGTTTGGAGGAAATGGGGCACCATGTAGATGTTTTAGCATCCAATCATTTTCCAAAAAATAAAAATGAGAATTTGGGCCGGAAAATTGCTGTGTTTAACAAACAATTTTATCTAAACCGTTATGGAGGCTATAATGAAAAAATCCTAAACAATACATGTGAGCTTCTTCTCTATGAAATTATGCTAAAAAATATCAATCTGGACCAATACGATATTATTCATGCTCAGGACCGATTTACTGCCAATGTTATGGGAAGACTGAACCAGCCCTATCAAAAACCTCTCCTCTTCACTCCGCACGGTTTTATGACCCACAACCGATTAAAATTTGGATTAATTCAAAGAGGATCTGTGGAGGAGGCTTTTTTTTCATCCATAGACAGACAAGCAATAAAAAACGCATCCAAGGTAGTCATCCTTTGTGAAGTTTTCAGGCCGATTTTAAAAAATCTAGGAGCAGCGGACAGCAAAATGACGACTGTCTATACAGGTATTGATTTTGCTGCACTCAAAAAGACTGAAAAAATGGAAGATAAAACGGTCATTACTTGTGTCTCACGCCTGCGCCCGCGGAAAGGGCATAAATATTTTTTTGAAGCTTTAGCACTTATCAAATCGGAATTAAAAAATGTTGAAGTTCGGATTGTCGGAGAAGGTGTGATGAGAGAAGAGCTTGAGAAGCTTGCTCAAGATCTGCAATTAGACAATGTATTATTTTTGGGAAGCCGAAACGACATTCCCCAATTGTTGAATGAATCCGATATTTTTGTCCTTCCTACCACTAGTGATACTCTGCCAATATCCATTATCGAGGCCATGTTTGCCGGGCAGGCCATCCTCACCACGAACTGCGGGGGCATCCCGGAGATCATTTTCGATGGTCATTCAGGCTTCATTGCAGAACCAGGGAATTCAGATGAGTTAGCCGAAAAATTATTACTGCTGCTGCAGGACGTACCATTGCGGATAAAACTTGCCGAAAATGCTCAGGCTTATGCCGAGCAGCATTTAACCATTGCCAATATGGTGAAAAAAATTGAGGAAGTCTATCAATCTTTAAACTGAAAGGAGGTAATAAGCATGAAGCAGAACATTCCTGCGGCGGTCCTTGATTTAAGTGCAACAGGGATCGGCATCGTGCGGAGTCTGAAAAAAGAAGGGATTCAGGTTTATGCCTATGATACCGAAGAGAAAGTGAAAATCGGCAAAACAAGGCATGCCCGTTGTCGAAGTTGCCCGAATCCGTTAACTGAGGAACAAGAGTTGCTTCAATTTCTTATCAACGAAGGTCAAAAAATAGGTAAAAAAGCAGTCCTCATTGCCGGTTCCGATGACTATGTCCATTTCATATCAAAAAACAGATATGTGCTCGCCCAATACTATCAATTTTTATTACCTGAACACTCCCTAGTGGAAGCAGTGCTGGATAAAAGATTAACCTATGAACTGGCAGTTAAAGCAGGCGTGCTTTCCCCAAAAACATTTGCCATCCATAACGAGGAGGAGCTTGACCAAATCATCGATCAAATCACTTTCCCTTGCATTTTAAAACCCGTTTACTCATCTCTTTTTCGCAAAAAGATAGACCACAGGCTTTATAAAAAGGCTATCGTGGTAAAGGAGCCATCTCAATTACGAGATGAATATGTTTTGTACAGCGCATTCGGCGAACTTTTGATTCAAGAAGCCATACCGGGAGAGGAAAGCAGTATTTATTCAGTTAAAACTTTTTTTGACGATGAGATGAACCTAATCGGATTATGGATGAATCAAAAATTACATCAATTTCCCCCGTACTTTGGCTCCACAGCACTCGCCATTAGTAAGAGTGATGAAGAAGTGATTCAAAGGGCCCTTGACTTCCTCCGGAAAATCAAATTTAAAGGGTTGGCAATATCTGAATTTAAACGGGACCCAAGAGACGGCCAGTTGAAGTTTATTGAAATTAATGCCCGAATTGGCTTAACCCAGGCATTATCGGCGGCATGCGGTGTTCCATTAGCTTATCTTTATTATTTAACGTTGACGGGACAAAATCCGGCCCCTATTACCACTCAAAAAGAGGGAATCAAATGGGTATACCTGGTCCGTGATTTTCTATCTTACCAGCAAAAGCGAAAAAATGGAGAAATGACCTTTACTCAATGGATAAAGAGTTTATCGGGCAAAAAGGTAGAGGCTCTCTTTGCCTGGAATGATCCATTTCCTTTTATTCGCAGCTTTGTCTCCCATTTAAAAAATTTATGGAAACGACATTAACACGAAAAGGAGGGAACTTCCCCTTTGAGCAGTATCGAAGAAATTTTACAACAATGGCAATATTTTAATTGGGATGATAAATGCAGTAATGTCCTTGGAAAAACTTTTCAATTGGTAGATGGTAAGATTGAATGTCTGAAAAACACACGAAAAAAAACCAGCATTTGGACGCTGTCGGTGACAGATGGAAACGAGTTTATACCAATCGTTCTTAAAATTTTTAAGGCGCCTCTAAAAGAAAACCATATAGTGGAAACCAATATGTACCTAAAGACGAATATTTTTTTTCGTGAATTTATGCCAAAAATGTATTGGATTGAAACTGGTGTAAATGATAACGAGATATGGTTATTTACTGAGTTTTTGGAGCCGGTGAGAAGACAAATTAAATTGATTCCAAAACATTTAGATCAAATCATTCCGATGGTAGCAAAATTTCATGCTATGACCTTTGAAAAACGTTTTTGCCGGCATTCAGACCTTTTTATCCCCTGGCTGCCCCAATATAATTCTATAGAGATGACATTGGAGAGGAAGCAGCATATCGAAAAAACAGTTGAGTACCTCAACATGGCTATGGAAAAACCTGGTCTAAGGGAAATGATTGAACCAAAGTATAAAAACCTGCAAAAAATACTGCAAAAGGGACCATTATTCTTTCCGGAAATCTTGGAAGCCGGGCAATGTATAATCCACGGTGACCTTCACATCCATAATATTTGCGGCAAAAGGGCAGTTTACCAGGCATGGGATATTCAGTTGATAGATTGGGAGTCTGCAAAGTTAGCCCCATGCTGGTATGATCTAGTTGTTTTAGTAGAATTATTAATTGATTTTCGCCGGGATTGGCATAAGAAAGCTGAAGAAATCCGCGGCCACTGTGCACAGCTTTATAGCAGTGAGATGGAGAAATCCGGTATCATCTTCAAAGAGGAGCCCTTGAGGCTCTTAAAAATGGCCTACCTGCAGAGGGCATTGGAAAAAAGGCTTCTAAATCATCTACGCAGGGTGTTAAACGGGGAACAAAGCGTTCTGCTTACACGATACCTGGATAAAATTGAACTTTGGGGAAGGGAGCTCGGCCGATATGAATAAGGTTAAAAAAGGTAATAGGAAGTGTGAACGGAGATGAAGGTTTTGGTTACCGGAGGTGCCGGATTCATTGGTTCTCATGTGGTTGATTTATTAATCCAGTCTGGCTCTGAACCTGTAATAGTAGATAATTTACGATCAGGTAAAAAAGAATTCGTTCCGCATCAGGTCCGTCTCTATGAAGTGGATATTACATCTCCAGACATTGAGCAGGTTTTTCAACTGGAAAAACCGGAAATTGTCATCCATTTAGCCGCACAAGTGGATGTTGCCAACTCTATTAAAGACCCTGTATTGGATGCCGGGCAAAATATTCTTGGCACCATCCGCCTTCTTATTTCCAGCCGTAAATGCTATGTTAAAAAATTTATTTTTTCCTCGACCTGTGCCGTTTACGGTGAAAAAGATGATTGCAGCATCGAAGAAACATACTCCGTTCAGCCTTTATCCCCCTATGGTATGTCGAAATATTCATCAGAGATGTATATTCTACTCTTTAACCACCTGTACCAGCTTCCATACACCATTTTAAGATATGCGAATGTGTACGGCCCACGGCAGACAACCAAAGGGGAAGGAGGAGTCGTCCCTATCTTTTTGAAGAAGGTCCTGAATGGAGAGTCTCCGTTTATATTTGGGGACGGCGAACAGACAAGGGATTTCGTCTATGTAAAGGATGTTGCAAAGGCCAACGTGCTGGCAATGCAAAGCGGAATGAATGAAATCTTTAATATCGGCTGTAATTCGAAGACAAGTATTAACGAACTTTACGAGATGGTCACAGCGCTTGCTCACAAAGATATTCAGGCTGTTTTTATGCCGCCGCGGGATGGAGATATCCGGTTCAGCCGATTGGACAATGCAAAAGCAGCTGCTATTTTGGGCTGGCAGCCATCCGTTGATTTGCGAACGGGGTTATACGAAACATGGAAGTTTTATCAGTCAATATAAGAATTCATCTTCGGAAAAGAGTGTGAAAGGGATTGAAAGATTTTGAAGATTTAATAGCCAGGAATAATGGGATTGTAAGCATTCAAAATCTATCCGGCTACACACTTTTGGGGAAAGGGAGAGACGGTTCTGTCTATCAGATATCAGAAGAATGGTGCGTGAAAGTCTATAAGAAAGAAGAAATTCAAAAACTGGAATTACATGCACTAGAGATAGGGCAAGTTTCTCCTGTCATTCCCCGCCTTTACGGGTATGGCACTAATTATATTGTGATGGAGTTAGTGAAGGGGCCTTCATTAAAAGAGTGTTTAAGAAAAGAAAAACGAATGTCTGAAGTGCGCGCAAAAAAGATTTTATTCATGCTTGAGGAATTGAAAAAAGCAGGATTCACAAGACATGATGCAGAGGTCCGTCATATTTTCTTTAATGAAATGGATGAAATAAAAGTAATTGATCTCAAAAGGGCAATGACAACGGAGAGGACCTATCCTGCAAAATTATTACATGGACTAAAAGAGATTGGATTTATGCATGATTTTTTGGAACATATAATCAAGCTTCGCTTTAACCTATATAAAGAGTGGGAATCCCAAGTGCCTTATTTGTTTTAGGTTATCCTGTCAATATTTATACCGTTTAAGCTCTGAGGGTGTGGAAACAAAAAAACGAATCGCCTTCCTGCTAAAACAAAAATGCTATAAAGCCCAGGGATACTATTTTAGTAAGTCAATCCCACGTTTCGAATTTGAAAAAAGGTATTTTGGAAGATTTATTTATGAAAAATGAACGTCTTTTCTTGTAACGGAATGAGGCTCATGCTTTTCCCCGGACAGGAAGCATGCTATTTTAAAGGAAATATTATTTTTTTTGCTAAATCGGGCAAGTCAATGAATGGGTTACGGTTTCCTTGTATCCGAAAAATCATTTGATTGCGGTGCTTTTCATAAAGGGATACTGGGAATTCCGTGTGCCAGCTAATCAGCAGTGGAATATCTATTTGGACCCAGAATTCTTTTTTTATCACTTTAGGATATCGGATGAGAAAATACATCATGGCCCTTGCAGCCGCCCCTTTTCCATGCTCCGGTTCAAACCTGTCATTGGCCGCTATACCGCAATAATTACGGATGGGTTCATCAGGCGACTCAGGCTGGTAAAAGGTAAAATCCGCATATGGGAAATTTGACCGAGCAATGTTACATTCAGGGTCACAGACAAATAGATGGTGCAGGTCCCCTTTCATTGGCTCTAAAGCTCCGAACCATGATTGTGGCACAATATGTTCAGTATTTAACTTTAATCTCCGTTCAACTGCCTTTAATTGTTTCAAAGATTCGAATTCATTTCGCTTTACTTTTTGCAGAAACTCTTGGAATTCGTCGTATTTTTGGCTAATAATTTCATAATCTTCCATAATCAAAGATTCCGGACTTTTCCTCTCGTCGGAATAAATACTCTTAACGGAGCCATCCGGATGGAGGTCAACCCAAGTGTACAGGTATAAATCCTTGCTGATAAAATAGGGGGTAGGATTGTTATGGGATTGATTTAATAATCCATGGTATTCGTAGAATAAGTCTAAGCCCTCTAATGCCTGAGGGATCAGTTTGTAATAATCCTCAATATCTATACAGTTTTGCACCTCGTTAAAATATAACTCATGGTCCTCCTGTATTTTTCGTTTGTTTTTCCTTAAAAATGCTAACTGTTTATGTAATGCTATAAAATCTGACGAGCTCTCCCAAACATATTTTTGCTTTTTCTTTTTTTTTGACATAGAAATTCTCCTCGTCCTATTTTCCGTCTATTTCTATTATATTATAATTACCAGCATGATTATTATTCTGCATGAATCAAAACAGCAATTTTTGTTAGGGAATATTTATCTGGTAGGAATTAATAAACGGCACCATCCATCACCCCTTATTAGCAGGAGGCAGCCACTTTAATAATATTGCCGCCCGGAAATGCTCCCATTCTATTAGAAATGAGGATTAAAGGGAGCACCATTTTATTCTGAAGGTTTATGAAAGATAAAAATGATTTGTTAAACGAATTGTTTTACTATTCAACTAGATTTTTTGTGTCGCAATGCAAATTGTAATATTCTTTCAATTCGGAAAATGGTAAACTAGTAAAAAATAAAAAAGAGAGGCCAAAAAATGATAAAAGCGATTTTTTTTGATTTAGATGATACATTGCTTTGGGATCAAAAGAGTGTAAAAGATGCATTTTCTGGCACATGTAAAGTCGCTGAAGAACGATACGGAGTCAACGCGGAATTGTTTGAGGAAGCAGTGAGGGAGGAAGCGAGGAAACTCTATTCTTCATATGAAACATACCCTTTTGCGCAAATGATTGGTATCAATCCATTCGAAGGGCTATGGGGCAATTTTTTAGATGATCATATTGATTTCAAAAAAATGAAGGAAATCGTTCCCGGTTACCGGAAGGACGCCTGGACAGCAGGGCTAAAGGCAATGGGTGTGGACGATCCGGAATTTGGATATGAATTGGGAGAACGTTTCCCACAGGAAAGAAGAAAAGTGCCGTTTGTTTATGAGGAAACATTTGATGTTCTTGATATCTTAAAAGAAAAGTACCGGCTGCTATTGTTAACAAACGGTTCTCCTGACCTCCAAATTACCAAGCTGGCAATTACTCCAAATCTTGTTCCATATTTTGAGCAAATTATCATCTCGGGTTCTTTTGGAAGAGGAAAGCCGGATCCAGCTATTTTTGAACATGCCTTATCCCGGATGATATTGCTAAAGGATGAGGTCATCATGGTCGGGGATAATTTACTGACAGATATTCTTGGCGCCAACCGAGCAGGAATTAAATCGGTATGGATCAATCGGCATAACAAAAAGCGCAACGAAGTGAATCCAACCTATGAAATTAAACATTTGGAAGAGCTTTTTCCTATTTTGGACGAGTTAAATAAAAACAATGGTTAGCCCATTTTCCTAAAAGAAATGGTCACTCTACACCTTCTTTTCATAAATTTACAATGTAGTAATAAATGAAAGAAGGTGACGTAATGCCCCCATTTTTTGGTTCATTCGGTTATCCAATGATGGGCTTTGGTTACAATCCGTATATGTATGGCGGCTATGGGTTCCATCACCACCATCATCATTATCCTTTTTATGGCGGCTATGGCTATCATCATTTATGGCATCATCACGGCTTCGGCTGGTAACAGAGAGAAATCTGCGGAGGAAATGGCATGCCCCATTCCTCTGATACATACATTTAAATAAGTTAAGAATTCACTATCTCTGATTTTTACAGATGCCATTATGAATGGACGTATTTTTGACGGTGAAGGAAGAAAAGGCAAAAGGAAGAAAGGATTTGATTGTTAGAAAATCGCTGGCTAAAGGCTCGGGTGTTTTGGTCGGCCAAATAGATCCTTGTACAATCAAATTGGGTCCAAATCTAACAAATGTGGTCCAATCCTAATCATAGTATTCTTTTAAACAAAAAATTTTTGTAATATACACATAGAAATAATTTCCTGTTGTAAAAAGTGATTCTAGGTGATATTATAAAAAAGTTCCTTCGCGAATGGTCACACTTAAGATTAAAAAATGAGTGTTGACTTCGACTAAGGAATATGATATTATAATAAAGTTGCTTCGCGACATCATTGATAAATTCAAAAAAGCAACTAGACATCACTCCTGTGCTATAGCGAATTTGAGGATTTTGATTCTCGGTTCGTCGCAAAGCAGCAAGTTGAAAATTCATTGTTGAATTTTCGTGAAACGATTCAATCAGCAGCATTGATCTTTGAAAACTAAACAAACAAAAACGTCAACAAACAATAATAATTCGTT
>CAYNUT010000036.1:0-28938 GCA_964400595.1 uncultured Neobacillus sp.
GGATTCTTATAGGTGAGCTATCAAATTGAATAAGGAAAGGTTTTAAAAATGGTAATTGGTTTTGAAAGGAAGTTCATGGACCGATAACAGGGTTGAAGTATGCAGATTCTTTGCGGGCTTCTATCTGGAAAACCTAAAAATAGGCAGCTTAAAAGGGGTCTCGCGGAATATTGGAGAAAGTCCGCGGAATTATCTCGAAAATGCGCGGAATAAATCCCAAAGTCCGAGGAATTCCTGCCCAATTCCGCGGAATCCCCGACCCAGACGCCCCAAAATTAAAAGAGGGCCGGCGATCTCAACAATCGCCAGCCCTCACTAAGAACTTATTTTACTGCCCCGCAGCAGTTTTTGTATTTTTTGCCGCTGCCGCAGATGCATGGATCGTTGCGGCCGACATTGATGGTATTTACTTTTGGTTTCTTTTTGACTGGGCCGTCTTCTTCCTTCGGATTGACAGCCTGCCCCTTTGCTACCTCTTGACGCTCCAGGTTATTGCGGATTTCAGCCTTCATGATGTACATGGCGGCTTCGTCCTCAATGGATTGGACCATCGCCTCGAACATTGCGTAACCTTCATGCTGGTACTCGCGAAGCGGGTCGATTTGGCCGTAGGCCCGTAAATGGATGCCTTGGCGGAGCTGGTCCATTGCGTCGATGTGGTCAATCCACTTGGAGTCAACCGCACGCAGCATGACGACTTTTTCAAATTCGCGCATTTGTTCAGGGAAGAGGATTTGTTCTTTCTCCTCGTAGCGCTCCTTCACTTTGGCAAAAATGGCCTCGACTATTTCTTCCGGATCTTTGCCTTTCAAATTGTCCAAAGTAATGTCGCCTTCATGCAGCAGACTGGCGTGCACATAATCGACAATTCCATGAATGTTCCATTCTTCCTCGTCGGCAGAGCGCGGTGCGTAGCCCTCAACATGACGCTCGATCGAGCTAAGAATCATTTTTTGGACGATGTCACGCAGGTTTTCGTTCTCTAGCACTTCGTCACGCTGAGTGTAGATAATTTCTCGCTGCTGGCGAAGGACATCGTCGTATTGCAAGAGCTGTTTACGGGCATCGAAGTTGTTGCCCTCTACGCGTTTTTGTGCGGATTCAACAGCACGGGATACCATTTTAGATTGGATTGGCTGGGAATCATCCATGCCAAGGCGCTCCATCATGGTTTTCATATTGTCAGAACCGAAGCGGCGCATCAGTTCGTCTTCCATTGATAAATAGAACTGGGTGATACCAGGGTCCCCTTGCCGTCCGGAACGTCCGCGGAGCTGGTTATCAATCCGGCGGCTCTCGTGGCGCTCGGTTCCGATAACGGCCAGACCGCCGAGCTCGACTACGCCTTCGCCAAGCTTGATGTCAGTACCACGGCCGGCCATGTTGGTCGCGATGGTCACGGACCCCTGCTGGCCTGCTTCAGCAATAATTTCAGCCTCGCGCGCATGGTTTTTCGCATTCAAGACGTTGTGGCGGACGCCTTTTTTAATAAGCATCCGGGAAATCAATTCAGATGTTTCAATCGCAACGGTACCGACAAGAATGGGCTGTCCGTTTTTATGACGCTCGGAAATATCCTCGACAACGGCGCGGAACTTGCCCTCCATGGATTTGTAAATTAAATCGGCGCGGTCGTCACGGATGATTTCGCGGTTCGTTGGAATGACGATAACATTCATATTGTAAATATTGCGGAATTCTTCTTCTTCAGTTTTGGCGGTACCGGTCATACCGGCTAATTTCTCATACATCCGGAAGTAGTTCTGGAATGTAATGGTGGCCATTGTCTGGCTTTCGTTCTGGATTTCGACGCCTTCCTTGGCTTCGATTGCCTGGTGCAGACCTTCCGAATAGCGGCGGCCCTTCATCAGACGTCCGGTAAACTGGTCAACGATGACGATTTCGCCTTCCTGCACGACATAATCGACATCAAGGTGCATCGTGACGATTGCTTTTAGCGCCTGGTTGATATGATGGTTCAGCGTAACATGCTTCATGTCAAACAGGTTGTCAATCGCAAAAGCCTTCTCGGCTTTGCTGATCCCTTCTTCTGTCAGCATAACGGCTTTTGTTTTTTCATCATACGTATAATCTGTATCCCTTGTCAGGGTGCGGACAAAGCCGTTTGCTTGAATGTAGAGGACTGCCGACTTTTGTGCAGAGCCTGAGATAATCAGCGGTGTACGCGCTTCGTCAATGAGAATCGAGTCAACCTCGTCTATGACGGCAAAAAATAGCGGGCGCTGAACCTTTTGTTCCTTATAAAGGACCATGTTATCACGCAGGTAATCGAATCCGAATTCGTTGTTGGTTCCGTAGGTGATGTCTGTGGCATAGGCAGCCTGCTTCTCATCTTTATCCATGCTGTTTAAATTGAGACCAACAGTTAAGCCTAAAAATTGATACAGCTGGCCCATTTCAGTGGCGTCACGGCTTGCCAGGTATTCGTTGACGGTAACAACGTGGACGCCTTTGCCGGACAGGGCATTCAAATAAACCGGCATCGTTGCTGTTAATGTTTTACCTTCCCCTGTCTTCATCTCGGAAATATTCCCCTCGTGGAGAGAAATACCACCCATCAGCTGAACATGGTACGGGTATAAGCCAAGCACACGGCGGGCACCCTCGCGGACAACGGCAAAGGCCTCTACTAATAAGTCATCCAGTGTCTCGCCTTTTTGATAGCGGGCCTTGAACTCCTCAGTTTTTTCCCGCAGCTGATCATCCGTCAGCTTTTCTGTTTCTGCAGCAAGCGCGTCAATTTTTAAAGCGAGCTTATCCAGCCGCTTCAGTTCGCGCTTGTTCAGATCAAACACTTTATTTAAAATCCCCATATTTGATGAACGCTCCTTTTACCTGAGAGTCATGAAAAACTTTTTAAAAAATTCACTGTCAAAAAAACCGATAATTTCCTTATACATCTTACCACTTCCACTATACTGAGACAACAATGGAAGCGAAGAAGAAAATTTGTCGTTCTACCATTATAATTCATTTCTCCTGTAAATCTCAAAACTAAGCAAATCCACAGGTTAAAGTTTACACGATATCCAAACTGGAAGCATTAATTAATAGTGAATAAACCAGAATATTATTGTATAAAAATAAATGGTTTATTCATATTATCACTACTTATATAGTGTTAACGAATCCCTTTAATAACAACGTTTAGATGCTGTTTTTATTCCTAATTATTACAATTTTGTGAATGATACATTATTCACAATTTGTACATTGGATTATACTCTGCCAATGTTAGATACTACCATTAGAGAGGTTAATATGGAATATAAATAGAGATCCAAATCCAATATGGGAAGGGTGAGTTAAATTGGCCATCTGGGGGAAAAAGAAACATAAAGATACAGAACCCGAATCCAGAGAGAATAGAAAAAAATCGGGCCCTATTCGCCGGCTTTGGCACAAATTTAGAAATATAGATTGGAAGAATCCAGTCAATAGATGGAAATTACTGTTTGTTTCACTCGTAGCTTGTATCGTTGTATTCGGCGGAGGATACGGAGTCATTTCCTTCACCAACTCGCCGACATTCTGCTCCAGCTGCCACGAAATGGCACCAGAATATTCAACGTTTACAGCCAGTGCCCACAATAATATTTCATGCGTTCAGTGTCATATCAAGCCTGGAACCATCAGCATGCTCACACACAAAATGAAGTCAATGAAAGAAGTTTACTACCACATAACAGGTGTCCCGAAACAAATTGTTCAAACCGAAGAAGAAGCCATATCAAATGAAAACTGTTTACAATGTCACTCGAAGAACCGTCTGGTTACAGCTTCCGGTGACTTAAAGGTAAACCATAAAGGACATATCGAAGAAGATATCCCTTGTATTACCTGCCACGCAGGGGTTGTCCACGCGAAAATCGTTGCCCGCGGCATCAACACGGAAGACGTACGCGGCCATTACAACGAAGAATCAGCACAAAAAATCATGGAAAAGAAATACATGGATCCTAACATGGGAACATGTATCGACTGCCACGATAAGGTAAACAACGGCGAAAAACCTTGGAAAGAAGCGGCCTACAGCGTTCCGCCAAATCCAGAAGAGGTTGAGAAAAAACTCGAAGAAAACAAAAAAACATCCGGTGAATCTGCAGCTACAGAAGAAACGAATAAAGAAGAAACAGAAGCTGCTCTTGCCGAGCACGACCAAAAAACACAGGATATCATTTTACAAGCAATCGGCAAGCAGCAAAAAGACGTGAAGCTTTCAATGGCCTGCGAAACCTGCCATAAGAAAATTAAAGTTCCGAAAAACCACAAAGTGGCCGGCTGGGATGGAAATCACGGCGGCACAGCTATCCAGGAGCTTAACAAGTGTGTAGACTGTCACCAGGATTCTAAATGGATCAAAGAAATACCAAAAGAAGACATCATTTCAATCTTAAAAATGAAAGAACAAGAAACAAAAACGGCTAAATATACTCCAAATATCACAGTCGTTAAGGATCAATCACGCGTCAACAAGTTCTGCAGCGCCTGTCACGGCAACCGTCCTCCTGGACATATGGAAAGCGATCAATGGTTAACCGCTCACGCAGACAAAGCGCAAACAGGAGACCAGAAAGCACAATGCTTCGTCTGTCACGATCGTGAAAAACCAAAAGAAGGTTCAACAGATGTTAAAGCACCAACAGATGTTTACTGCCAATACTGTCACAGAACCGGCTTTAAGTCTGATAAGTAAAACAATTAATCTCAATAGAGGAGGGTCGCTTTTATGGAAGAAGAGGACAAACAAGAGCAGCCGGCCCCTCCCCGTTCTCGTTATAAGTTAGAAAGGTTTCGCTATAAGTTAATCAAATATGGGACGTTAACCGTGTTGTTTCTAGCCGTCTTCTTTGGTCTCGGCATCTTCGGGCTAGAAGCAACATCCACTTCCAAGTTTTGTTCATCCTGTCATGAGATGAAACCGCAGTACTATACATGGAAAGCTTCATCTCACAGTGAGGTTGAATGCGACAGCTGTCATATTCAACCAGGAGCAAAGAATCTTGCAAAAGCGAAGGGCAACGGCCTCAAAGAACTGTACAAGCAGCAAACGGACACGTATCTCGCACCGATTAAAATGCCGACTCTCATACCGGATGAAGCATGTGAAAAGTGTCATAATATGAAAACCCGTAAAGTTACTGCTTCAGGTGATATCATCATCCCGCACGACAAACACATGAAAGAAGGTGTTAAGTGTGTGGAATGCCATAGCGGTGTGGCACACGGGAAAATATCTGACCGTAAAGCAACCTATAAGAGTGACTATGACAAATGGGATGAAAAGACTGGCGCCGCTTTTATGAGTGACAAGAAGTACACAAGCCCGAACATGGATACTTGCATGCAATGTCACGAAGTACGCAAGGCTTCGCTGGCCTGTAAAACCTGTCACACAACATCGATGCTGCCGAAAAACCATAAAACAGAAGCATTTAAAAAAGGCGGCCACGGCAAAATCCAGCCTTCGGATTTGAAAAAATGCGAGCAGTGCCATTCCTATATGTCAACAGAGAGTTACGATTTATTTAAAGAAGATCCGGTTTATGCCCAATTCTTGGAGGGCAATACAAAAACAACTACAGTCAATGTTTCTGTTGCACAATATGCCAAAACAAACACTTTCTGTAAAGACTGCCATAGCAAAAGACCGGAAAGCCATCAAATTCCATCGTTCATGACGAAACATGGATCTTTATCAAAGGATACACAAAGGTGTTTCACTTGCCACGATAACCGGATTACAAGTGATTCACCAGTAACTCGGGTGCAATGTTCTTCCTGTCATCCAAGTTCACACCAGGGTGCCTGGAAAGTTAGTCATCCAGTCAATTTAGCTGAAAATCAAAAATTCGATAAGACATGTTTAAAATGCCATGTAGAGAAAACTTGTACCAAGTGTCACAGAAACAAATAGTGACCACTTAGCTAACAAAAGATTCCGAGAGGGGATTAAGTATGGAAGCAAAAAAAGTACCTCAGGAAAAAGAGGGAAGAGCAGCGAAGAATCAGCCCGAAAAGCAGCCTAAGAAGTTTAAAAAGAGAACAGCGTTCCTATTGTTATTTCTCACATTAGCTATTTCAATAGGTACAGGATATGCTCTCGGTCACTTTTATTTTTGGAATGACATTGATATGAAAAGAGTGAATGAGCAGCTAGATTACTATAAAGAAGCGGTAAGAAAAGATCCAGCGAACCTGCAAAATCGAATCGTATTGGGTTACACCTACTATTTAAAAGGTGACAATGACGAAGCAATCAAACAGTTTGATTATGTACTGGAACAGGATAAAAACTACTATGATGCTCATTACAACATTGGCTTAGTTTTTCTAGATGAAGAACGTTATAATGATGCACTAATCGAGTTTGAGAAATGCGTAAAAATAGCTCCTAAAGACTATAAAGGATTTGTTCAGCAGGGAATAGCTTATCGAGGTTTAAAAGAGTACGATAAGGCAACAAAAGCACTCGAGGCAGCCAACAAGCTCGCACCGACCAATTCGGATATCATCTTTCAAATCGGCATGGTGGCTGAAGCTCAAGGAAAATATCAGGATGCAATAGATATATATAAGGATGCACTTCAATACGATCCCTTATACAAGGATGCGCTCGATGCACTTGACCGGTTAAAAGATAAAGACACAAAGGCTAAAGGTGAATAACAATGAAAAGACGTAATGTGTATATTGGAATGGCGCTCATTGCTATTGCCACGGCAGCAGTATTTACCTATCTTTTTCTCAATCAAACAAAAGCAGTTGATACAGGCTTACTGAAAGTCATAAACCCTGACGGAGCTCCAAAATATAGCCGCTCATTAACCGGCGACTTCAGTAAACCATTTGATAAGCCTATGGATGTAACGGCGAATAATTCCTTTACTTATGTAACCGATACTAATAATAAACGGGTTCTTGCATTCGATGTCGGCGGCAATCTTCTCTTCTCCTTCGGTGAAGATGGAACTGCCAAGGGACAATTTAAATTCCCTTATGGCATCGCAACTGATAATCAAGGAAGGGTTTTTGTAGCAGATCTATACAATGGAAATATCTCGATTTTCAGTGAAAAAGGGAAATTTATTGATTACTTTGCGCCGCAAGCTTCCAAGGATAAGAAAATTTCAGCGCCGGCCGCACTTCGGATTATTGATAAAAAAGTATATGTAACAGATATTAAGGCCAATAAAGCATATGTATTTGACATGAATGGCAAATTGCTCCTTGAAATCGGCAAGCCGGGTACAAAGAACGGTGAGTTCAATGCACCAAACGGCATCACTGCCGATGATGACGGCAATATTTATGTAGTGGATACCGGCAACCAGCGTGTGCAGGTTTTCAATAAGGCGGGGAAATTTGTAAAAATCATTAATGGAACTGCCAATGGCAAAGGTGAATCCGTTTTAGTAAACCCAAGGGGTATTGACATTGACAGCCGCGGCATCATGTATGTGGTCAGCAACCTGACCCATGTGGTTTATGGCTTTGACAAAGATGGCAAAAAACTGTTCGAATTTGGCGGCATGGGTGAAAACAACGGGCAATTCTACTTGCCAAATGGCTTATTTATTGACAAAAACGACAATGTTTACATCACGGATACTGTAAATATAAGAGTGCAAGTATTCAACTAGAAGCATCAGCACCCCAGACAGAAGTAATGAATTAGTTTTATAATCTATTTCTTTTACATTAAAGGGGGTGATGTAGAAAAGGAAGCAGCGGATGGTTTTTTCATAGAATAAAAAAACAAAAAAGAGAGAAAAAAGAGAGATTATTTGGGAGGTTTCAAGAATGAGAAAGTTTAGTTTAAGCTTCTTATTTGCAATCATGCTTCTTGGCATTTTTGCATCTGCGGCATTCGCTGCAGGGGATCAGTATCCGGGAAATAACGGCCCTACTGACCATAACGGAACATTAACTCCAGGAAGTCCAACACCAAAAGCAAACGCAAACATGACCGGTGATAAAGTTAGCGATCCTGGCGTTAACCATGATTCAGTAGTAAAAGCTTTGCAAGGTCAACAAGTGCACAAAGCATATCAAAACAATACCAACTCTTGTGCAAGCTGTCACCAAACACACACCGCTTCTGGTAAAAGCTTATTGTTCGCAGACTCTGTTTATAACACATGTACTGCTTGCCATGATGGTACATTAGGATTCGCTAACGTATTTTCTACTCCTCAAGATACTAAATTAGATGGAGCAGGTACTTTCGGCGGAAGCCATGCTACTAACATGAGCGTTCACATGGCAAACGATACTGTTAAAATCAATGCTGCACCTGGCGGAAACCCAACAGGAACATCTGTTGCAGGCTCATCTCAATGGGGCTCAGAGTTCAACTGTGCCAGCTGTCACGCTCCACACGGATCTTACAGCGACCGTTTATTGTCATATAACCCGAATGGAATGGGTTCAGCTCTAGTAAAAGACGGCGGTAACGCAGTAGCTGATGTTCCTGTCGTAGATGATATTACAAAAGCAACTGGAACTGATGCATTGTTAAAAGAAACTCTTGGTGATGGCTCTATCAAGCTATCATATAAAAAGAAAGTAGGAACTTCTTGGTATTCAGCTCCAGTTTTATATGGTTATGGTGTACGTACTGATGGAAGCACGTATAATACAAGATTACAAAAAGATGATGGTACTACTGTAGTATATAAATCAGACACTGAAGTTAAGATCGACTATCCAAATGGAACATTCACATCTTTAACACCAGCAGGTAAAACTAACCTGGATTTAGCAACAAAAGGTTATGTTTCAAGACCATTTGTTGTTAAAATGGTTGAAAAGAACTATCATATTGTTCAAGATGCATATTGGAGCGGCACAACTGTTGCTGATGTTGGTGAAGATGAAAATTATCTGAAAGCCCTCGGCTACAGTGTTTCTGGTACTGGTGGCACTGCTAAAGTAACTGGATTAGGTAAAGCAATGTCTACCTTCTGTTCAGCTTGTCACACTGACTACTTTACAAGTTCAGGTGCTGGTAAAACAACTCACTGGGGCTCTAAAGATGAAACTGATCCAAATGCAGCATACCGCCACACTACAAACAGCGACACTTACACTTGCGTACGCTGTCACTATGCTCACGGAACTGATGCCGGCTTAATGATGGATGCAAGCGGTCAGCGTGTTAGCGATATTGCCAAAACTACAGATGTTAACGATCCAGCATATCAAGCAGCTCTTGTTAACATGACAGATGCTAACAAATCTTCTGCCCTTAAGAAATTTACGAACATGTCAGTATGTTGGGCTTGCCATAACAGCTCACATGCTGAATCCATTAAGAACACAGATACTGCACCAGCTGATCATCCAACAGGAATGCCTAAATCAGTTGACGGTATACAACGCTAAAAAAATAAGCTAACAATTAGCTGCAACTAATTATTAGCTCAAAATGAATTGTTTGGAAATAGGGTGTTATGCTTTGGCATAGCACTCTATTTAATTGCTAATATGGTAACATTTTAGACATTAAATTGTCAAATTTATCACTTTACAAATCATATTCATTTCAGATTTTGTTAATAAAAAAGTGCTGAAACCAATAATCCACATTTTTACAATTTATATATGAATATTTATTGAATATTATCCCCTTCCTCTAGTACCTTCCCATCAATAGGAATAAAATAATAGAGAGAACAACTCTTTGTCACTGCATAAATAGTAGAAACGAGGGATGCTAAATGACAAAAAGAGGACTCCTGCATAAAACGAAAATACAAATAATCGTCATACTCGTTTTATGTATTCAATTGTTAGGATCCCAGCAACTTTTTTTTATAACACATGTCCATGGAGAGGGGTCAACTGGGCTTGAACCAAAGATTACTATCACTTCTCCACTATCGGGTGATTTTTTAAGGGAAACAAACTTGACTATTTCCGGTACGGTTGAAAATATTTCAACAGGTGTGCCTATCATTCTCTACGATGGTGCAGAGCAAATAGGAACAACTAGTGAAATATCTGAAAATAGCTGGACCATCCCAGTTGCATTGACTGAGGGCGTTCATACGATTACGGCTAAAGCCGACGTTGACGGAAATTCAGTTAGTTCGGACTCTATTGAACTAACAATTGATTCCACTCTGCCCACTATTACGTTTGTAAAACCAAAAAATGAAGAATATTTGAATTCCAGAAATTTAGAAGGCACAACGGAACCATCTTCTAAAGTAGAAATTTGTATGGATTGCACTAAGGATTCTGGGGGGCAGGTGACCGGAACGTGGATGTCTGTAACAGCTGATAGTTCCGGAAAATGGGTGTATCAAGATTCACAATTAACCGAAGGCGTTCATACCATTTATGCAAAAGCAACCGACCGGGCAGGCAACAATGGAAATATTGATAAAGCAACTTTTACATTAGATACTTTACGGCCGGTAGTCCTGCCGACTATTTTTCCTCAGCAGGATATGACGCAGGTTTCGTTAAGTCCGATTATTAGTGTGAAGATTTCCGAAGCAACGGCATTAGATGAAAGTGTAATAAATAGCAGTATTACTCTTTCTCATAATGGCAAAAATGTGGAAGGAACGACTAGCTACAATTCAGCAACAAAAGAGATTACCTTTACTCCTAAGGACCTATTGCTGCCATCTACAAAATATTTTGTCATGATCAGTCCGCTAGGGATCATTGATTCGGCAGGAAATAGGGCTTTCCCTAGATTTTGGTCGTTTACCACAATTAGTATTACAACTGAAGGACACCAAAAGCCGCATGGCGGTTATGGGAATAACGTGAATACCTGCGGTAATTGCCATAATACGCATAATGCGAAGGATCCGAATTTGCTGTCGTCAAAAGATGCAGAAGGAGCTGATCAAAAAGAGAATCTTGCGGTAGATAACTATTGTATGGCCTGCCATGACGGGACTGTTGCGCCATTGCCAGAGAATAGGCTAAGTGCCCATACCCACAACGCTGCTGTCAAGATTGATGGCAAACCAAGCGGAAGCTCCTGTGCCAGCTGCCATAATCCGCATTCTGCTTGGTCGGAAGCAAACCCCAATTTGCAGCAGGACCATATTACCTCTAAACATTTACCATCGAATCCGGTAGACCCAAATAAACCGACAGAGGAAATCAGCAGTAAGGAACAGCTTTGTGAGTCTTGTCATGAAAGCGATAGTGCGGAAAAAATAGCGAATCCTGCCGTTGAATATCGTTTATTCCAATATAATAAGTCGAGTACTGCGATTGGGATCTATGAAGATTATGATCTCTGTCTGCGTTGTCATAATGCAAATTTCAAACAGAAATATGACAAAACTGCTGATATAGCAAGCTACTATAATAATTTGACTAACGAAATTGTGAAGCAATATGAATTGATCAATAGTCAATCCTCCTTCTCTAAGCGGGAGATTTCTGCAGAGGAAAAAGATTTTTCGAGACATATCATTAAAGCACAAGATGGAAGTCCTCTTGCCGGGCACATTCCATGTGCTGAATGCCACGATACACATGGGTCCAACAATATTAAACAGCTAAAAGAGAAATTGGGCCACGAGGATGTACAGTCCTTTAATGCTGGAGATACTGATAGTGAAATTGTGAAAGTAATGATTAGTTCAAATGAGCGCGAGTTTACTATTTTAACTGATGCCAAGGAGCGGGAATTCTGTCTTTCCTGCCACAATGGCACAACAGCCATTTACGGGATCACAGGTCAAAAGTACGATGAAACTCTTCAAGAACATAAGGATTATCCAGACAAGGCATGCTCTTATTGTCATGGAAGAGGTACAAATGACGTGGAAAGATCATTAAGTGCTGCCCATGCTCCTAAAAAAGGGGTAGTACCAGCACCATAATCATTAAAAATCGAGAGGAATTTTCCTCTTGATTTTTTTTGAAAAAAGTTGGCGTAATTTTCATGACTTATTTTATCTAATTATGGTATAATGTTCTTAATTAGGAACAATTATGTTCTTATTGCAAAAAAACAATCAGCTGGCATTCCACAGATCTATGCAAAAATAGGTCTTTTTCTTTTTTAATCAAATGGAAGATGTAAAGGGGGATTTTGATGGCTGCAGACAATGAATTTTTGTAAGCAGAAAGATAGAAAGGAGGCATGAAAAATGTCTCATAAAATGGGAAGTGTAAGAATGAGACGCAAACTTATTTTTATCATGATGTTATTTATTGCAACAGTATTAATCCTGAATACCTTCAATGTTTCAGCCGTAGACACCTATTATTCGAATTACACTCCAGCGAAAAACTCCACGATTACACTCTCAAATCCGAAAATATCAGTATATGTTAAAAGTCTCAGTGAGTTAGACAGCTCAAGTGTAAAAATGATCTTAAACGGGAATCCGGTTAATGCCTCATTCTTGTATAAAGGCAAATGGGTAAATGATTATTACGAGGGTTGGATATGGCGCATTGATGACCGAAGGGAAGGGACAATCAGTTTTGATGCTGCTAATCTGAAAGACGGTGTAAACACAGCTGAAGTCAGCATTAACGATAAAGCCAATCCGTCCAATCTTTTAAGAGATTCTTGGACATTTACTGTTGCAGAGGCGCCCAAGTTTTCTAACATCAGCCCTGCCGACAAAAGTGAACAAACTGCTTTAAACAAGGTATCAGCGAATGTAAGTGACAATTCTGCCGTGGATTGGTCGACTGTTAAACTTAAAATTAATAACAGCTATGTTAATGCAACAATCAATCAAACGGACGGCACGATAACCTACAATAATATCTTCCAGTCAGGTAATTATACCGCAGTACTTGAAGCAAAGGATAGTTCAATTCCGAGCAGCATGGGTTCTAAAACCTGGAGTTTTGTTGTTGACTCGCAGCCGCCGGATCTCGTCTATCTATATGGCTTAAAAGACGGGGCAGTTATTACGGATGGAAAATTAAAAATAAGTGCACAGTTAAAAGACTTAGTGGATATCAAGGATAATGTTGCCCTTAAATTAGATGGTGTTCCTTTAAATATGGATTTTAGGTATGAGGGGAAAATTGATTATTATGGCGACTATGTCATTTCCTCTAAAAAAATTGCCTATATTTCCTATGAAGGAATCGTCCCAAATGGGAAACACACCTTAACGTTATATTCCGAAGACAAACTGGGTAATAAGCAGACCCGCAGCTGGAATTTTACTGTTTCCGCCAAGCCGGTCATTTCAAATGAAACCCCAATAAAATATGGGGTAACAGATCTAAAACCAGTTATTTCGGCTGTGGTTAAATCCCCAAATGGTACGGTAAAAGCAGAAGATATTGTGTTAATGGTCAATGGAAAGCAGGTAAGTTTCGGTTATGATGCATTGACGGGTAAAGTAACCTATACTCCTGCAGAACCATTGAAAAATGAAAGTTACCAAACTGTTAATTTAACGGTCTCGGACCAAACAGGACTCCTAACAAGCAGAGATTGGAAGTTTTATACGAACAACTATCCTGATATGAAAGACTCTAATTTTGCAAGTTGTGTAACCTGCCATCCAGCCACAAGTTTTCCAGGTTCCAATGGAGTCTTGGAAAATGTGCATAGTAAAACGTTAAGCTTTGGCGGCACACATTCTAAAAACCGCTGTGAAAACTGCCATAACTATGTTACTGTTCCAGCCGGATGCAGCCAGTGCCACGACGATCCTGACGGGGCATTCAGTTATGCTCCTCATGGTTCGACAACATCTATTAAATATCAGGCTAAAAACTTTGACCCCTATTTCCCTATCAGGATAAAGGATAATCGCGAAATGTACGATTGTATCGTTTGCCACCAGCCGGGTTCACTTGTAAAGGGGTATGAAGGGTCCTTAGCAACCCCAACTAGACTTCTGAAAAATCATGATATCCCTGAACTTCATAAAACATCGGACGAATCCTGTACCAAGTGTCATGCCCAGTCCCTGACACGGGAACATGCCCGTGATGGACGGACTGATAAGGCCGGTAATCAAATTACTTGTAACACTTGCCATCAAAATACGGATCCTAAAGTAGTTCAGGCGATAAAGGATAAGAAGACTGAGTGCTCCGCCTGCCACGGAGAAGCATCGCATGACTCGCTCCACGTTTATAATGAAATGTCCAATAATTGTACGAGCTGTCACAAAAATACGTTAACTACTGAGCATATTAATAGAGGTTTGACATGTTCGTCCTGCCACGATAGCCAGGATCCAATCGTCGTGAAGGCTATTGAGGATAGGGACAAGGCCTGCAAGACCTGTCACACCAATCCAATTCATAAAGACGTTCATGCTCAGTGCAGCAACTGTCATAAAAACAACAGTGCGCCTGCACAGTAGACCGTCAGAAGTGAGGTAGAGGGCACCTTGACTATCATGCTGATTAACTTGGTGCTTTTTCATTCTTTTAACATAGATAGGTGAGCCCTCCATTTTTAAAAAATGGGGGGATTTTTTTATGGTTTGCTATCAGCAGGATTAGATGCATGTCTAAATCAATTTTTAAACCTCCTCTACGGCGAGGAGGTCTTCTAATTGAAATCAATATTTCAGAATTCAATTTGGTGCCGCGGACTTTGATTTCTTTATTGCTCGCAATGTTACTTTCTTTATTGATTTTGATATAAAGACTATTTGTAATTAGTTACCTTTTTTTCTTTTTTGATGGATCAACAACAAGCTTATTTTTATTTACTTTTTCTAAAGTAACCTGCACATGAATCTTGTTTTCCTCCATATTACTTACACTTGAAACTTTGGCTTTCCGGCCTTTGATTTTTAAATCATCGCCCACGGCTGGAATCCGATTAAGAAACTGACTTAACAGGAGATTTTTATTTTCGAAAAAATAAACAACAAACATCTGGCCTCACCCGTCTTTTTTGGTATGACTTATCTTCCTATAAAATATTTGATCAGATTTGGATTTAGACCTAAAACTTAATGTCATGTTTATGGATTCCGCGGATTTGGGCCGGAATCCCGCGAATAATGAGAATAATCCCGCTGATTTTCGGATTAATCCCGCGATCTTTTCCACTAATTCCGCGGAAAAGCCCAGTAATTCCGCGCGACGGCCCAATCCAAAGTTACCATTTTTAAAGCATGCTCAGGCTGAGATAACGTTCAGCTAGGAAGTATTTTGCCGGGATTCCGCGGATTTGGGCCGGAATCCCGCGAACACTGAGAATAATCCCGCGCATTTTCGGATTAATTCCGTGAACTTATCGAGTTCTTCCGCGGAAAAGCCCGATAATTCCGCGCGACGGCCCAATCCAAAGTTACCATTTTTAAAGCATGCTCCGGCCGAGACATACATAAAAAACGGCCTCCATGAGCTGATCATGGGGACCGTTTGAATTGACTCTATTTTTTTATCCACTCCGCAAGGCCTTCAATCTTCTCCCATAAATGCAGGTGCATGCCGGCATAGCTGATGGCTTCGTCTTCGTCGCCGAACCCATAGAAGTCCGGGAGCTCGTTTGGCAGATGCTTTTTACCCGTCAGGTAAGTGGGCAAAAATTTATTAGCTTTTTTGGCCTCTTTCAACAGCTTTTTGGCGTTAACGGTAAAGCCATTTTCCATTAGCTCGAGCAGCAGCTTGTTGTAGGCGCTATCCGTTGTTTCCTCATCGTACTCTTCGAGTAGGGTGCAGGCTTTGCCGTATTTCTCCGCGTCCATGTAGGCGATAAATAAGGAGGAGCGCACGCCCTGGTTGTCCATGGGATTGAGTTCGAGGAGCTCCTCGAACTCACGGATCGCGTCAGCCATTTTTCCAAGAATGTAAAGGGATTCGGCATAATGGTGCTTGGCCCGCATGTACGGCCTCGTTTCAATCAACCCCCAGAAGTATCCCTTGTTTTCCTCGAAAAACTTTTTGTCCAGCGCCTTTTCGCCGATTTCCATTCCCTTCTTATATAAAATAAGGGCGTCTTCCAGACAATCTTCGTTTTCCGCAAGAATCACATAGGCATCCACGCAGTTTGGATTCAGCTGTAAGGCTTCCTCTGCAAAAATATAGCGCTGCCGCCCGTTTGATTGAAGAGCATCGAAAATCAAGTCCTGCGCCCGTTCCTCGTCTTTTCTCGAAACCTTGCGCGGGGCTTTCGTCACAATCTCCAGTGCCGGCTTGGCCGTTTCCACTGCCACGGGCCCGGCATCGCGCCGGACGGGAAATTCAATAACAGGCGCCTTGTCAATTGCCGGCATGAACTCATCCTCAAGTTCTTCGTCCATGTCGAAAAAGATACCGATGAACTCAGCAATCTCTTCCGATAAAATAGTTTCCATTTCTAAAACGATTCCCGATACAGATCCCTGAGGAACTTCATACATCCTCGCCAATTCTTTTTTCGTAAACACGATATTCATTGGTACGATCGTAGAAAGCAGGTCATGAATCGCCGCAGCATACAGCTTTGGATTTTGGATCCGTTTTGGCTTTTTCTCGCAAAATTGCGACCAAAGTATCAAGCCGGAATCGATAACTGGAGGCGGCACATCAAGCGATTCCATCTTCGCCTTGAAGATATCCGCGACCTCCTTATAGATAGGGGAGGCCCATTCTATGTCGCTGGGGTCAATCATCCCGCCAATCATCGGCAGTTCCGCCATAATCTCGAGGAAGTAATCGGTTAGAAATTCCTCTGCTGAATCGTACTCGTCCTCGATGCTCCGATCCTCGATATAGGAAAAGGCATGCTCAGGCTTGATGGCCGGCAGGTCTAACGGGGCAGGGAAGAAGACGTAGTTTTGTTCATAAGGCAGAATAATCCCGAGGAAAAAGGTTCCTTCCTCTATCTCGACAGCCACACCTGGAATGAGAACATCAAGCTGTTCTCTTGTAAAACCGTCCATAACCTTCAGCTTGTTATCCTTGATGCTGATGACATTTCCGGCAAAAGCCCGGGGCTCATCCCAGGTTTGTAAAATTTGCCTGAGCTTCGTCCGCTTAATTTTTCCAGCTTCAGACGCAATGAATTTCTCCATAATCGTATCGCCATCTTCCAATTCGCCAAAGCAGGAAAACCAAATGGTGTGGATGAGCTCGTAAAAATACCTTTCGTTTTCATCATCTATCTCAATGTCAATGTTCTCTTCAAATAGATTAAAATCCTCTTCAATTTCGTGCTGAAAATGATAGAGGGCAAATTGAATCATCTGCCGCTGAAGCTCGTCGATTTCACCCTCCAAGATCTGGGTAATGGAAACGGCTTCTCCCGCACCGCAGCATTTTTTATACTTTTTCCCGCTCCCGCATGGACACGGATCATTCCGGTCAATTTTCTCCATCTTGCACACTGCTCCTTCTATTTTTCTATATGTTTTATCCATTCTTCTATTTACCAGCAAACTTATGTATCATATTTTTTAACTAGTATGTATCTCATTCGTTCATTCTTATTTAATAGTACCATTTTTGACAGTTTTTTATAGCAATTATACAACTATTTTATTGGCTTAATCGGGTTAATAGGAAAGTTCGCGGAATCCCGTTCAGTTTCCGCGGAATGAATGTGAAAACGCGCGGAATTATGATGAATTCTCGCGGAAATATCGTCAAAATTCGCGGAATTCATCTCATGCACCATCAGCTTTTTTTAAAATCTAGACATTTTTTGAAATTTGTCCCCCTCTCAAGCTATAATGGAAAAAGAACTGACCAGACTTTTTCAGAATAAAATTCATTACATGATATATAGAGGTGACGAAAATGGAATTAGCGGAAATTCGCAATGAACTTGAGAAAACAGCTACCAAATTAGCGGACTTTAGGGGGTCTCTTTGACCTTGAAAATAAGGAAGCGAGAATTGCGGAACTAGAGGACGCGATGCTTCATCCTGATTTTTGGAACGATCAGCAGGCTGCCCAGACGGTCATCAGCGAAGCAAATGCCCTGAAGGACCAAGTAATTGAATTCAACGAGCTGAATGATTCCTATGAGAATCTGGAGTTAACCTATGAGCTTGTTAAAGAGGAAGATGACGATGATTTACGGACAGAGCTGGAAGAAGAGCTCGAGCAGCTGGTTGGCCGCTTAAATCAATTTGAACTGCAGCTTCTCTTAAGTGAGGAGTATGATAAAAATAATGCTATCCTGGAGCTTCACCCGGGTGCAGGGGGAACGGAGTCACAGGACTGGGGCTCGATGCTGCTTCGGATGTATACAAGGTGGGCGGAAAAGAAGGGCTTTAAGGTCGAGACGCTTGATTACCTTCCCGGTGATGAAGCGGGCATTAAAAGTGTTACCCTCGCTATTAGAGGCCATAATGCATACGGCTACTTAAAGGCCGAGAAGGGTGTTCACCGCCTAGTGCGGATTTCGCCTTTTGATTCCTCGGGCCGCCGCCATACTTCGTTCGTTTCGTGTGAAGTAATGCCTGAATTGAATGATGATATCGAAATCGAAATCCGTACCGAGGATTTAAAAATTGATACGTACCGTGCTACTGGAGCGGGCGGGCAGCATATTAACACGACAGACTCCGCCGTGCGGATCACCCACTTGCCGACCGGGGTTGTCGTCCAGTGCCAATCGGAGCGTTCACAAATTAAGAACCGCGAGTCTGCGATGAAAATGCTTAAAGCCAAGCTCTATCAGCGGGAAATTGAACGCAAGGAACAGGAACTCCTGGAAATTCGCGGCGAGCAGAAGGAAATCGGCTGGGGCAGCCAGATCCGCTCTTACGTTTTCCATCCATACTCGATGGTGAAGGATCACCGGACGAGTGCAGAAACCGGCAACGTGCAGGCCGTCATGGACGGGGAACTGGATCAGTTTATAAACGCTTATCTGCGATCAAGAATTTCGTAAATATTTATAAAAAGAACCAGTTACGGAGCATTCGCGGATATATTTCCGTTTATCGCAGATATATTCGCATTCATCGCAGATATATTTGCATTTATCGCGGATAAATTTGTATTCAACGCAAATCGGTTCTCATTTTCCGTAAATTTCTTCGCTTCCATGGAGTTTTTACTCTTTTAGAAGGTTGAAAATAACTTTTTTTCAAAAAAAGCTAATTTAAAATAGAAAGCCTTTGTCGAACTGATCGGCAAAGGCTTGTTTTTTCGGGATTATTTTTGCTGGGTCAATGCCATTAAAACGATCATCTATTTTTTTATATTAGTGGGCAATTCGCTTCCATTTTTCCCCCACAATTGATAAATCTCGCATTTTATGTAAAGACAAATAAAGCTGACATGAAACCGATACGAATAGTAAAAACTAATGAAAAAAATTAATACTTTATCGCGTCACCATAGTGCCATTTACACCAAAATATGTCCATGCTATACTCACTTTCGAATGAATTATAGAGGAGAAGCATACATGAATATTTTAAGCCACTTAGTCGATAAATATCCGAAAACGAGAGTTGCCATTGATTATATTTTGGTGCTGATTGGCTCGGCGATCATCGCCCTGTCGTTTAACGTTTTTTTACTTCCCAACCAAATCGCGTCCGGCGGCGTCAGCGGAATCAGTACGATTTTAAAATCAGTGCTGGGGCTCGAGCCTGCATACGTTCAGTGGGCGTTTAACATTCCCTTATTCATTGCCGGAGTTATTTTCTTAGGAAAACAATTTGGAATTAAAACATTGGTTGGTACCGTTTTTCTGCCGTTCGTTATTTTATTAACGAAACATTTGGAACCCTGGACACATGATGCCCTGCTGGGTGCTTTATTTGGCGGAATCGGCGTCGGCCTTGGCCTAGGGATTGTTTTTCGCGGGAAGGCATCAACCGGGGGAACCGACCTTGCCGCCCAGATCATCAACAAATATACCGGTTTTACGCTTGGAAGATGCGTGGTGATGATTGACGGCCTTATCGTCCTTAGCGCCGCGATTGTTTTTGATATTGAAAAAGGGTTATACGCTTTGATTGGCCTTTATGTGACCAGCAAAACGATTGATTTAATCCAGGTTGGATTTGGCCGGTCGAAAATGGCGATGATTATTACCAGTAAGCAGGAGGAAGTCCGCGAAGGAATTTTGAATAAAATCGACCGCGGGGTGACAAAACTATCTGCATACGGCGGTTTTACAGACCACGAGCGGCCAGTTTTGATGTGTGTGGTTGATCAAACTGAGTTCACAAAATTGAAACAATTAGTCAAATCCCTTGATCCATCTGCATTTGTCGTGGTTATGGATGCTGCAGAAGTGCTTGGAGAGGGTTTCAAACGCTCGTAGTACTGGTATACTTATACTCTGATGGTATTATTTTCTGAAGGGGGATTAGCAGTGAAAAAAAAGTTACTAATGTTTGTAATGGGAACTTCTCTTGTAATGGGTCTTGCTGCTTGCGGAGGCGGCGACGACAGTAAGGATACTGCTACCAGCGGTGAGCAAAAGATTTATGATCAAAAATGCTCCGGATGCCATGGCGACAAATTACAAGGCGCGATGGGTCCAGAACTGAAGAAAATCGGCTCCAAATACTCAAAAGATGAAATTTTAGATATTATTAAAAATGGTAAACCAGGCGGAATGCCAGCGAACGTCGTAGAAGGCGATGACGCTGATAAAATCGCCGATTGGCTTGCTGCTAAAAAGTAAAATAATGAATGAAAACGTTCTGTAGAGAATTTCTGCGGGACGTTTTTTATTTAAGGCTGTCCAGCAGCTTCGGAATTTTGGCCCAAACGTGCGGAATCCCCTCATCAAGCAACAAAACCAGTCACAAACCTGACCTAAGAAGACAAAAAAATGGTCATTAAAAATGGTTTCGCGGAAATAATGAGGATTCCCGCGGGATAAATAGAAAAGTCCGCGGAATAAATCCGAAAAAGCGCGGAATAAATTCAAAAGTTCGCGGAATTCCGGCCAAAACGCGCGGAATCTCCTCATGAAGCAGCAAAACCAGCCACAAACCTGACCCGAGCAGACAAAAAAATGGTCATTAAAAATGGTTTCGCGGAAATAATGAGAAATCCCGCGGGATAAATAGAAAAGTCCGCGGAATAAATATGAAAAAGCGCGGAATAAATTCAAAAGTTCGCGTAATTCCGGCCTAAACCGGCGGAATCCCATTCAGTCACCGTCACATTTCGCAACAACGCTCCACCCCTCCAGAAATCCCATCGAATTTTTCCAGAATTATTGGCAGGAAGTCCATGAATCCTGCCAACACAGGAGAATTCTGTCAGTATTTGTAGTGTTTGAAAAGAAACTGTAATATTTTTAATCCTTTTTTTGACGAATTATGATGTATAATAAATCTATGCGAAATTCTGCACATATTGTTTTTTTATGTCCATTTTGAAAATAAAACGAGAGTCATTGTCGAAAAACTACTATTCAATAACTCTACGACTATAGGTGATCTAAATGATAGAAATGCATGAGGTATATAAAAAGTACCCAAATGGCGTTACCGCCATTAGTGGAATAGACGTCCGCATAAAACCGGGCGAATTTGTCTATGTCGTCGGGCCAAGCGGTGCCGGCAAGTCGACATTTATTAAAATGATGTACCGCGAAGAAGTCCCAACATCCGGGAGCATCCGCATTAACGGTGCCGACATCGAAAAATTAAAAATGAAAAAGGTGCCGATATTCCGCCGCAATCTTGGCGTTGTTTTTCAAGACTTCAAGCTCCTTCCAACGCTGACAGTCTATGAAAATGTTGCTTTTGCCTTGGAGGTAATCGAGGCCCAGCCGAAATTTATTAAAAAACGGGTAATGGAAGTGCTTGACCTCGTTGGTCTAAAGCATAAAATCAAAATGCTGCCATCCGAGCTTTCCGGCGGGGAACAGCAGCGTGTTTCGATTGCCCGCTCGATAGTCAACTCACCAAGGATTGTGATAGCGGACGAGCCTACCGGTAACCTTGACCCTGAAACGTCATGGGAAATCATGAAGATTTTTGAAGAAATTAATGACAGAGGAACAACGATTGTGATGGCAACTCACAACAGAGAGATTGTAAATACATTGAAACATCGCGTCATCGCCATTGAAGGCGGACGAATTGTGCGTGATGAGCAAAGAGGTGAATACGGATATGAAAATTAGGACAATTGGCCGTCATGCCCGTGAGAGTTTAAAGAGCATTGGCAGAAATGGCTGGATGACCTTTGCATCCGTGAGTGCCGTTACCGTTACCCTCATTTTAGTTGGCGTCTTTTTTGTTATTATGATGAATCTTAACAAAGTGGCCGATAACGTTGAAGGGGATGTGCAAATCCGCGTTCACATCGATGTTGCTGCTAACGAACAGGATCAGCAGACATTAAAAGCAGAAATTGAAAAAATTCCTCAAGTGAAGAGCGTCAAATTCTCACCAAAAGAGAAGGAATTAAATGATCTTGTCAAAAGCATGGGTGAGGAAGGAAAGGCGTTTAAACTTTTTGAACAGGATAATCCGCTTAACGATGTATTTATCGTTAAAACAAAAAAACCGACAGATACCATGAAGGTTGCAAAAATTATTGAAAAAGAAAATTATGTCGCGAAAGTAAAATACGGCCAGGGCAAGGTTGAGAAATTATTCAAGTTTATTGAAGCAAGCCGCAATGTCGGCATCGTGTTAATCCTGGGCTTATTTTTTACTGCGATTTTCCTAATCTCCAATACAATTAAAATTACGATTATTGCTAGACGAAGAGAAATTAAGATTATGAAACTCGTAGGGGCGACGAATGGCTTTATCCGCTGGCCGTTCCTTTTTGAAGGGTTATGGCTCGGCGTGATTGGGGCGATTTTACCAATCATCCTGATTTCCATTGCTTACTATCGTGCCTATGATTACATTGGTCCAAGGCTTTCAGGATCGTTTATCAAGATTCTGCCGTTCGATCCATTCGTATATCAGGTATCCGGGATTCTTCTCCTCATGGGAGCTTTAATCGGGGTCTGGGGCAGTGTCATGTCAGTAAGAAAATTTTTAAAAGTTTAGAAGAAAACGCGTTAGAGCATCACTGTTTGGGAAGGGCTGCGCGCAAGGTCCTTCCCAATTTTTAAGAAGAAAAAACGATTTACCTGTACATAGGGAAGTGGGAGGAGAAATCGGAATGAGGAAACAAGTAATAACTGTTGCAGTTGCAGCGGCGCTCGGCCTGGGGTCCACTGTCGGGGGGTATTCCCTTAAAGCAGAAGCAGCCTCAATGTCCAAGCTTAATCAAGAACAAAAGAAAATTGATAATCAACAAACTGATGTCCAGTCCAATATTAATGAAGCAAAAGATAAAGTGAATGATCTCCAAAATCAACAGACAAATGTAAAAAGTGAAATGGAGCGCATTGATCTTGCACTTGAGGATACTACCCAGAAAATTGAAGAGAAATCCGAGAAAGTAGAAGAAACTAAGGCAGAAATTACGAAACTTCAAGAGGAGATAAAGGTCATTCAAGAGAGGATTGAAAAACGCGATAAGCTGATGAAGGAACGTTTCCGAAGTTACCAGGAAAATGGCGGCATGGTTAATTATCTTGATGTTTTACTGGGGGCCCAAAGCTTTAGTGATTTCATTGACCGTGTGAATGCTGTATCATCTTTTATGGAAGCAGATAAAAATATTATCCAAAAACATGAAGCAGATAAAAAGGAAATGGAAGAAAAGGAAGCGAAAGTTGAAAAGGATCTTGCCGGATTGAAAACAATGGTGGCAGATCTGCAGAAAATGAATCAGCAATTAAATTCGCAAAGGGCTCAAAAGGATCAACTATTGACAAGCCTAAACGAACAGGAACAAAAAGCCCAAGAAGATGTGATGGACCTTCAGGAGCAGCAGAAAATCCTTGCAGCCCAGGAAGCAGCCATTCAAAAGGCAATCCAATTGGAGAAGGAGCGCCAGGCAAGTGCTGCGCAATCGGGAAATGGTAAAGGTTCCAGCGGAGGAAGTACTAGCGGCATGCCTCCGGTTTCAAGCGGCAGCTTTACGAGACCGGCAGAAGGTTCCATTACCTCAACATATGGTCCTCGATGGGGAACTTTCCATTGGGGTGTAGATATTGCAAAAGCGGGAACTGTCCCAATCGTTGCAGCTGCTGATGGTGTAGTATATACGTCCCATTACTCATCAAGTTATGGAAATGTAGTATATATTTTGCACAATATTAATGGCCAAATGTATACCACTGTTTATGCTCATATGCGCACGCGCCTCGTTTCTGAAGGAGCAGTTGTAAAAAAAGGCCAGCAAATTGGCATTATGGGCAACACCGGTGACTCCCAAGGACAGCACCTTCATTTCGAACTTTATAGAGGAAAATGGGCATACCATTCAGCGATCAATCCAATGGGAATTGTGCCGCTATAATAAAAAAGGTGAAGCAGTCAGCTTCGCCTTTTTTGTTTGTCTACTTTTCTAATCTTCGTTTACCAAAAAAATAAAACCCTCCAATTCAATAATAACGGAAGGTATTTGGTATTCTCCTTTTAGTATAGCAAGATGTATTTTAAGTTTTTATTGAAATATGTTAAACAAGCTATTAGCTGGTTTAGTTTAACAAGATCTTTTAGCTCTCACGTCTATATTTTATACGTCTCTCTTAACAGACGTCTCTTTTTGTATTTTTAATTTTAACACCATGTTCTGCGTACTAGTCAACGTGATATGGATTTTATTATAGGGACCTCCATTGTTCGATGAATAATTTAATGCACTTGCATGAAATATGTCTTCTTTTCCCCGTTTATTCTATCGATTTTAATTATTTATGGACACCTGATAAATTCTGAGCTGGTTTGGTCAAGATAAGAAAAAACATTTCATATAAAGTTTCTTCATGCAACTCATCTTTGGGTGCTCCAATTACTAATTTTCATTGTAATATTCTTCTAAAGTGATACCTTTTTCAAATATTTCATTAGCAATATCACCTACATATCGGATGTGCCATGGCTCGTATGAATACCCTGTTATACTTTCTTTTCCTTTTAAGTACCGAATAATAAACCCTGCACGATGGGCATTTTCAGCCAACCATTTTCCTTCTTTTGTAGTACCAAAGGATTGTTCTAATGTGTCACCTACACTACTTGCTGAGACATCCATTGTTAACCCAGTTTGGTGTTCACTATGACCAGGTCTTGCAGATACTCGATCAGTTTGCTCCTTACCATTTACTTTAACGTTATTTTGATAAACACTTCTTTGGTACGCTTGAGAGCGAAATCCAGATACTGCCTGTAATGTTATTCCATCTTTTTCAGCTAGTGCAAATAGTTTTTCTAATGCTCCTGCAGCTTCTTTACGCATATAACTTTTTTCATATATACCAGAAAATGCAAAAGTAACATTTGGTACAACTAAATCCTCTGGCTTATATCCGTCTGGAAGCATACTTTTCTTATTTACAATAATATGAATATCATTTGGATCTTTTGGAGCTTCTTTTTTTATATCCGTTTTACTGTGCTTTATAGTCGGCTCAATTACTTGCTTTTCTTTTGCTTGTGTATTATTAGAAAAAACAAATGTATTACACACATAAATAATACATATAATCAATATAATGATTGTTATTAACATTCTGCCTCTTTTATTTAACTTTTTCATACAACTCACCTCTATTTTCCACTCACTTATGTGAAAACCAACATTTTTCCCTCTCAATAGATATATTAATAGATACAAATAAAGATAAGGTGCAGATTATATAGAAATGAGTTAAAGAATTAAAAAACGTGTAGAAATAAATCTCTACATGTTATTTATAAATAGTGAAGTGAATTATATAAAATAGTTAAAAAAACTGACGTAAAGACCCCTTTCTTTTTTATGGGGACAAGGGCATCTGGCCACCCTAGAAAAGGTCAGGTCTTTTCCTACTACATGCAAGGTTTAAAACAAAAGAAGAAAGCAAGTGTAGGTCATGTTGTTATTCTACATGGCAGAAACATGTATGTCGAAAGAAAATAGCTATTTAATATAAATTGTCTGGGATTTTTCAATAGATTAAAACCCTACATTGTATGTTCCATATCAAGTTATGAGCCCCCCTAATTACACTCAAATATGATTTATATTTCTCTTGAATTACTCTACTCTTTATTTTATCTTTACATCGGTTTGCTATAATTTATATATTTCCATACGAATGCTATGAAATGAATACAGTATTTACTATTGGTTAAAAATTAGATATCCCCCTTTATTTGAAGAAATTGATACTCATATAGGAGAGATACAATGCAGAAAACTATTTTGATTGTCGAAGATGAAGATATTTTACGCGAAATTGTTAAAGACTATTTGTTACATGATGGATACAAAGTACTAGAGGCGACAAGCGGAACAGAAGCACTGTCTATTTTTGAAGAGCATGAAGTACATTTAATCATTCTTGATATTATGTTACCAGAATTAGATGGCTGGTCTGTTTGTAGACGCATTCGGAGAACATCCAATGTACCCATCATTATGCTGACAGCTCGAGCCGATGAAGATGATACATTACTTGGATTTGAGTTAGGAGCAGATGATTATGTTACAAAGCCATACAACCCACCTATCTTACTAGCGCGAGCAAAACGATTACTCGAAACCCGATATGCTATACATGAACCATCAAAAGATAATCTATTATCTAGAAATGGGATTGTTGTGAATCTTGCTTCACGTACTGTCATAATAAATGAGAAAGAAATTAATTTGACTCATACAGAATTTGAAATATTAACGTATTTGATGCAAAATAAAGGGATTGTTATAACAAGAGACCAACTAATTCAAAACATTTGGGGATATGAATTCACCGGGGATGATCGTACAATAAATAGTCACATTCGAAATTTACGAAATAAATTAGGACAGAAATCTTCCTGCATTGTAACCATTATTCGGGCTGGATATAAATTTGAGGATAAAATATGAGAAAAGGGATTGTATTTAAATTATTCATTTTAACAACATCATTATGTATGTTGATATTGGTGTGTGTGTTTGTTGGACAAACCATATTTTTCAAACAATACTATGCAAATAAAAAAATAAATGCGATTAAAACAAACATACAATCATTTAAAAAAGAATATGTGAAAAATAAAGATAATTTACAAAGTATTCAAAGACTTGAACAAGATTTTTCTAGAAATAATAACGCTTCGATTACGTTACTAGATACAAGCGGAAACTTAAAAAACGTTAATGACTTCTACATCGAAGTAAAAGTGAAAGATTCTTCTGAAAAAGAATTAATTAATACAACACTCTCGATACCACTGTATAATCTTATAAATATAAATGATTTTTCTCCTAATCTTAATGAATATATCTCGGCTAATAGAGAGTTAGACTGTCTTTTTGTTTCACCAAAGACAAGTACTACTTTAGTTCCTTATCAGTTAATCATGGAAGACAATCTTCAAAGTTTAGCGAACCAACAATTATTAAAAAAAGTAGTGCCATATTTTGGTGAAAGTGGTTTTACAAAACAAAATGATTTAAGACTACAAATTATAAGTATTATTGGGACAATTCAAACGATACACATTCCAGAAGAAAATACGCTATCCAATCTGATCTACACAAATCGCTTATTTATGCAACAAATAAACAAATTTCAAGTAAAGATATTGTTTGATGAAAATAAATCGAAAAAAAATACATTACAAGTTATCGAGGAGGAAGAAAACGGTATAAAATACCGCCTATTTATTCAACCAATAACAGAACCGAATGGTGAAACCACATATATTTTTGCATTAGCATCGTTACAACCAGTTGATGAAGCTGTACAAATGATAAAAAGCTATTATATATACATCATTATATTCGTATTGTTCCTTATCTTTCTTGCTGCATTTTATTATTCAAAAGAAATTGCAAAGCCTTTGTTACGAATTAACAATACAACACAGAAGATGGTAAAACTTGACTTTTCAGAAACAATACCTATTACATCAAAAGATGAAATTGGTGATTTATCACAAAATATTAATAAACTATCAAATACGTTACATTCACACATTAACAAGCTACAGCATGATATAGAAAAAGAAAAACAATTAGAACATACACGAAAAGAATTTATTGCAGGCGTATCACACGAATTAAAGACACCTTTAAGTATTATGAAAAGCTGCATGTCTATTTTAAAAGATGGGGTCGCTAATCATAAAAAAGATTACTATTTCAATGCAATGGAAAAAGAAGTAAACAAGATGGATCTACTCATTGTGGATATGCTTGAATTAGCTAAATTAGAATCTGGTACGTATCAAATAGAAATGAGCCCGTTTCTTATTAATGAAACGATTGAGCATATATGTGAGCATCTATCCTTTGAAATAAAAAATAAACAGTTAAACATTCAAACGAGTCTTTCTGAGATTGAAGTGTTAGCTAATCCGCATCGCATAGAGCAAGTTATCACGAACTTTATAACCAATGCCATTCGTTATACTCCCGAGAATGAAAGTATTCTCATTTCAACAGAAGAAGAGAATACATGCGTAAAAATATGTGTAGAAAACAAAGGGGTTCATATTCCTGAAGACCAACTGAGTAAAATATGGGATCGTTTCTTTCGCGGAGATGCTTCTCGACAACGTTCCACAGGTGGAACTGGATTAGGACTTGCCATTTCCAAAAACATATTAGATTTACATGGTGTACAATATGGTGTATCCAATACAAAGGATGGCGTCTTATTTTTCTTCTATCTTAATAAAAACCGTTTCTTTTAGGTGGACGAGAGCATCTGGCCATGCATAGAAGCGGTCGGGGCCTTTTCTGCCAGTGCAAAGGTTTAAAACAGGGAGAGAAGGCAAACGAGTCATGCGCCAAGGAGGCTCTCGGACCGCCCGTGAAAAGCGAGTGCCAGGAACGGAAATCAACAGGCAATTTTTCAGAGCTAATAAAAAGTTCTTTAATGTAAATTAATGTTCTTTACTAGTGACCTCTAAGATAAAGTCTTAGAGGTCATTTTTAGTTTAAACTTCGAAGCTGTTTCTTATTATACTTTGT
>CAYNUT010000036.1:28948-29173 GCA_964400595.1 uncultured Neobacillus sp.
AATATTTTCACTTAAACTAACATGGGGTTTAGTTTAATAAAGACTTTAAATAATTTAGATATACATACATAGAAATTCTATGTATAATTTAGTTATGAAAAGTAAAAGGAGAATGCCAAATGAATCGCCGCCTTTTTTTTATTACTTTAATTCTTGGATGGCTTGTAGTTTCAATTTCCCCTTTTTTTGATTCTGTGATTGTGTCAAATTCTAATGATTTATCCC
>CAYNUT010000037.1:0-20415 GCA_964400595.1 uncultured Neobacillus sp.
GGTTAGACCGATTAGAATTATCGATTCCGGAGCTTCGGGAACGGATTAAAACAGTAGCGGAAAAAAGGTTTGAAGATGAAGTCCGCTCATTGCCGCTGGAAGAAGTGATTGGCGAAATTATCGATATTGAATTGGACCATAGTGCCATTTCTATTTTTGATGTAAAAGAAGAACATGTTTTTAAACGCAATCAAATTGCACGGGGCCATCACGTTTTTGCCCAGGCTAATTCCCTTGCGGTTGCTGTCATTAATGATGAGCTGGCCTTGACTGCAAAAGCCAATATCCAATTCAAACGATCAGTGAAATTGCATGAACGGGTGATTGCCAAAGCAAGAGTAATAAATATTGAGGCGGGCTCAGGCCGGACATTGGTTGAAGTAGCCAGCTTTGTGAATAATGAACTTGTTTTTACCGGAGACTTTGATATGTACCGTTCGAAATATCAGCAGAAGGATGAGACAAAATGAAAATTGCAATAGATGCAATGGGCGGCGACAATGCCCCAAAAGAAATTGTGTTAGGTGCAATGAAGGCAGTCAATGCCTTTTCCGATTTACATATAACCCTTGTCGGAGACGAGAACAAAATTAAAAAGACACTTGAAAAACACGATAGAATTTCGATTATACATACAACCGAGATCATTTTAGGCACAGATGAACCGGTTCGCGCCGTCCGCCGCAAAAAAACAGCTTCCATGGTGCTGGCAGCCCAGCAGGTAGCTGACGGATTGGCCGATGCATGCCTTTCTGCGGGGAATACTGGGGCACTAATGGCCGCGGGACTGTTTGTGGTTGGCAGAATTGAGGGGATTGACCGGCCGGCATTATCTCCGACTCTTCCAACCATTGGCGGCGAGGGCTTTCTTCTTCTGGATGTCGGCGCAAATGCCGACGCTAAACCAGAGCACCTGTTGCAATATGCCTACATGGGATCTATTTATAGCGAGAAGGTAAGAGGAATAAATAAGCCAAGAGTAGGGCTTTTAAATATCGGGACGGAAGAGAAGAAAGGTAATGAATTGACAAAGCATGCTTTTGAGATGTTGAAGACAGCCAATCTAAATTTTATTGGCAATGTGGAGGCGCGTGATTTGCTTGAAGGTGCAGCAGATGTCGTAGTTACCGATGGTTTTACCGGCAATATGGTGCTGAAGACGATTGAAGGAACAGCACTCTCCATGTTTAAAATGCTGAAAACCGCCTTGATGAGCAGTTTTATGAGTAAACTCGCAGCGGCTGTATTGAAACCGAATTTAAAACAGTTGAAAAATACGCTGGATTATTCCGAATATGGCGGGGCTGCCCTGTTTGGCCTAAAGGCACCGGTTATAAAAGCACACGGTTCTTCCAACGCACAGGCAATTTTCAGTGCAATTAAGCAAACAAGAGAAATGGTTTCTAATGAAGTAGTCGGCTTGATTAAACAAACAGTCGAAGAAGCAAATACCGCTAAAATTCAACAATAAGGGGGCGTACCGTAGATGAGTAAAATCGCATTTGTGTTTCCAGGACAGGGTTCGCAGGCTGTTGGCATGGGAAAAGAGCTCGCTGAAAAGAACCCTGAGGTAATGGAATATTTTAAAAAAGCAGATGATACACTTAAATACCCATTAAGCCAGCTGATATTTGAAGGGCCAAAAGAAGAATTAACTTTGACGATACATACTCAACCGGCCCTTTTAACCACCAGTATCGCCCTTTTTAAATTCTTCGAAAAATCGGGAATTAAGGCTGATTATGTTGCAGGACACAGTCTGGGAGAATATACGGCCCTTGTTGCAGCAGGAGCCCTTTCCTTTGAGGAAGGTGTTTTTACGGTCAGAAAAAGGGGCGAGTTCATGGAGGCTGCTGTTCCTAATGGGGAAGGGACCATGGCGGCCGTTTTAGGTCTTGAGCGCAGCTTGCTGTCTGCTGTTACATCTGAAGTCACAGACTCCGGAAATCCTGTCTCATTGGCTAATATCAATTGCCCGGGGCAAATTGTTATTTCAGGGTCCCGAAAAGGTGTAGAGCTTGCGGGGGTAAAAGCGAAGGAAGCAGGCGCAAAAAGAGTGCTTCCACTTGAAGTCAGCGGCCCTTTTCATTCGCCGTTGATGAAACCTGCAGCAGAGAAGCTGCTTAAGGTTTTAGATGGCATCAACTTAGTGGATGCCAAAATTCCAGTAGTCGCAAATGTGACGGCTGAGCCGGTTTCTTCTGCCGCTGAAATGAAAGATAAATTGCTTGAACAGCTTTATTCACCGGTTTTATGGGAGGATTCTGTTCAGAAGATGATAGAATTGGGTGTTCAAACATTCGTTGAAATCGGGCCAGGGAAGGTTCTAACAGGCTTAATCAAAAAAATCGACAAATCTGTGAAGACTTATTCTGTTTCCGATGAAGAAAGTGCACAAGCTGTCATGGAAGCTTTGAAGGAGGAATTAAGATGAGATTAGAAGGGAAAGCTGCCCTCATAACCGGTGCCTCTAGGGGAATCGGCAGGGAAATTGCACTTGAGCTAGCAAGACAGGGAGCAAATGTCGCTGTAAATTTTTCCGGCAGTGAAGCAAAAGCATCTGAGGTAGTTGCTGAAATCAAGGCTCTTGGCAGAGAGGCATTTGCTGTAAAATGCGATGTGTCAAAGGCCGAAGAAGTAGCTGACATGGTTAAAGCCTCGATTGAGAGTTTCGGTAAACTGGATATCCTCGTTAATAATGCCGGAATTACAAGGGATAATTTATTAATGAGAATGAAGGAAGACGAATGGGACGATGTCATCAATATCAACTTAAAAGGCGTTTTCCTCTGTACCAAGGCGGTAACGAGACAGATGATGAAGCAGCGCGTGGGTAGAATTATTAATATCGCATCCATCGTCGGGGTTAGCGGAAATCCCGGTCAGGCGAATTATGTCGCGGCAAAAGCGGGTGTTATTGGTTTGACAAAAACGACCGCAAAAGAGCTTGCATCACGCAATATTACCGTAAATGCGATTGCGCCGGGCTTCATAACGACCGATATGACTGATAAATTATCTGAAGAAGTAAAAACGGAAATGCTAAAACAGATTCCTTTAGCGCGTTTTGGTGAACCAAAGGATATCGCCAAAGTCACCGCATTTCTTGCTTCGGATGACGCTGCCTATATGACGGGGCAGACGCTGCACATTGATGGCGGTATGGTGATGTGATTTTTATAAAATCTTTCGTTTATTATTTATAAGAAATACTCTATAATAGCTTGAGGGGAGGTGAACAAGCATGGCAGAGGTATTAGAACGTGTTACAAAAATCATTGTTGACCGCTTAGGTGTTGATGAATCTCAGGTTAAACTTGAAGCATCATTCAAGGATGATCTTGGCGCTGATTCCCTTGACGTAGTAGAACTAGTAATGGAATTAGAGGATGAGTTCGATATGGAAATTTCTGACGATGATGCTGAAAAAATTAGCACTGTTGGCGATGCAGTGAACTACATAAATGGCCAAAAGTAATCTCGTTGGATATTAATTGCAAAGCTCCGTTTTCAAACGGAGCTTTATTATGTAAAATAGAACTTGGCTTCCAAATGTGATGCCAAGTTTCTTTGCGTTTTAACCGTATTTTTTTTAAACTAACAGTAGTGCAATGTGCAAATTTGATGCAAGGTGGAGAACTTTATGCGCAAGAATGGGAAAGAAAAAGATGGGAATAATCGCGCTAAAGAAAATCAATTTAAGGATTTTCAACATACAATCGAAATTCATTTTAAAAATGAAAAATTATTAAAACAAGCTTTTACTCATTCATCTTATGTGAATGAGCATCGCAGAAAGCCTTTTGAAGATAATGAGAGGCTTGAATTTTTAGGAGATGCCGTTCTTGAACTGACTGTTTCACAATTCCTTTTTAGAAAATATCCAACCATGACAGAAGGGGAATTGACAAAATTAAGAGCCGCCGTTGTTTGCGAGCCGTCACTTGTTTATTTTGCCAATGAACTCAAGTTTGGAAAATTAATCCTGCTTGGCAAAGGCGAAGAAATGACGGGCGGAAGAGAGCGCCCGGCCTTGCTTGCGGATGTATTTGAAGCGTTTATTGGCGCAGTTTATCTAGATCAGGGAATTGATACAGTCATTGAATTTCTTGAAAGAACCGTTTTTCCTAAAATTAATGCCGGTGCTTTTTCTCATGTGATGGATTTTAAAAGTCAATTGCAGGAGCTTGTTCAAAGGGACGGAACAGGTGCCATCGAATATCGAGTCCTGCAGGAAAAAGGACCTGCTCATAATAAGGAATTTGTTTCCAAAGTTTCCTTGAACGGGGAAGAATTAGGTGTAGGAACAGGCAGGTCAAAGAAAGAAGCAGAACAGCACGCAGCGCAAATGGCGCTGGAAGTATTAAAAGCGAAAACATCATAGAAAGACAAATGTTTTAGAGGAGAAATCCCGGGCATTTTATGGAGGATAAAAAATGTTTTTAAAACGGTTGGACATCATTGGCTTTAAATCTTTTGCCGATCGCATTGGCGTAGATTTTGTCCCCGGAGTAACAGCAGTGGTTGGTCCGAATGGAAGTGGAAAAAGCAATATCACTGATGCCATCCGCTGGGTTTTGGGGGAGCAGTCCGCCAAATCTCTTCGAGGCAGCAAAATGGAAGATATTATTTTTGCCGGGAGTGATTCGCGAAAAGGACTTAATTTTGCGGAGGTGACCTTAACATTAGATAATCAGGACCAGGGGCTGTCGATTGATTATAATGAAGTAAGCGTCACAAGAAGAGTCTCCCGCTCTGGCGACAGCGAATTTTTAATTAACAAGCATCCATGCAGACTGAAGGATATCATTGATTTATTTATGGATTCCGGACTTGGCAGGGAAGCTTTTTCAATTATCAGCCAAGGTAAAGTTGAAGAAATATTAAACAGTAAAGCAGAGGACCGAAGGACCATTTTTGATGAAGCTGCAGGGGTTTTAAAATATAAAAATCGGAAGAAAAAGGCGGAAGTCAAACTTTCGGAAACACAGGAAAACCTAAACCGGGTCAACGATATTTTGCATGAGCTTGAAAGCCAGGTTGAGCCTTTAAAAATCCAGGCGTCAATGGCAAAGGATTATTTAGAGAAAAAAGAGGAACTTGAAAAGTTTGAAGTAGCACTGACTGCTTATGAGATAGAGGACCTGCACCAAAAGTGGGAAAACCTCGCCAAACTGTTGGAAGAACACCAGCAGGAAGAGCTTAAGCTGTCTTCTGAACTGCAATTAAAAGAAGCCAAAATTATTGAAACAAGAGATCAGGTTTCTGCATTGGATGAGTCCATAACTGACCTGCAAAATGTTCTTCTTCATGCAACCGAGGAGCTCGAAAAGCTTGAGGGCCGAAAGGAAGTCCTTAAAGAGCGGAAGAAAAATGCCTCGCAAAATAAAGATCAGCTTAAAATCAATATTGCAGAATTACAAAATAAAATCAGCCTGCTGGAGAAAAATCGTGATGCGCAAACGAAAGTGGTGGACCAGTTAAGCGTGCAGGTAAATAAGATGCAGGCTGATTTAAAAGAAAAGCAGGAAAAACTAAGCTTATTTTCAGAGAATATCGATGAAAAAATAGAAAGTTTAAAAAGTGAATACATTGAATTACTTAACAGTCAAGCTGGTGCCAATAATGAATGGAAACACATCGAAGAGCAGCTTAGGCAGCAGGAGAGAAAAAGCTCCCGTCTTGATGCCGAAAATGAAAAATTCATTCAGGAGCGGCTGTCTGCTCAAGACAAAAAGGCGGAAATTCAAACCTATTTAGGGGAAATTCAAAAAAATCTCGAAGAACAAGTTGTCTTATTCCGTGAAAAGCTGAGAAAGCTTGACAGCTTAAAAAGCAATTATCAAAAGCAGGAAAAAGTCTTATATCAAGCCTATCAGCTTTTGCAGCAGGCAAAGTCGAAAAAAGAAATGCTTGAAGAAATGGAAGAAGATTACACCGGCTTTTTTCAAGGTGTAAAGGAAGTATTGAAGGCCAGGGGAACTCATTTAAATGGTATTGAAGGGGCTATCGCAGAACTTGTAATTGTTCCAAAAGAATATGAAACAGCACTCGAAACGGCACTGGGCGGTGCCCTGCAGCATATTGTCGTGGATACAGAACAGAATGCCAGGACAGCCATCCAATTTTTAAAGCAGCATTCCTATGGCCGGGCTACATTTCTGCCGCTTAATGTCATAAAGGGACGGGCATTGTCTTCTGCTCAATTGTCATCCATCCAACACCATCCATCCTTAATTGGATCGGCAGTAAACCTCGTTCAGTTTGATGAGAAATATGCCGAGATTATGAACAGCCTTTTGGGAAACGTTGTGATTGCCAAAGACCTGAAGGGTGCTAATGAGCTGGCAAAAATTCTCCAATATCGCGTCCGTGTGGTTACGCTTGATGGCGATATCGTCAACCCTGGCGGTTCGATGACTGGCGGTGCGATCAAACAAAAGACATCCTCGCTTTTAACAAGAAAAGGTGAGCTTGAGGATTTAAAAGAGAAACTGTTGATCATGGGTGAAAAGACAGCTGCATTAGAAAAAGCTGTGAAATCATTAAAAGAGGAAGTTCAATCCGCCGAATCCGAGATTGAGGGACTGCGCAGGGATGGTGAGCAACTTAGACTAAAAGAACAGTCTGTAAAAGGAGACCTTCGCGAAGCGGAGTTCGAAGAAAGAAATATTAATGATCGCCTAGCAATTTACGATTTAGAGAAAGGGCAATTCGCTGATGACCAGGCCAATCTTTTGCGAAGAAAAGAGGAATTGGCAGAGGCCCTTGGCACTTATAAGCTGACAATTGCCCAGCTTGATGGGCAGATTATCAGACTGACAGAACAAAAGACCAATCATTTAACATCTAAAGAAGCCCTATCAACCGAAATCAATGAACTCAAGATAGAGTTTGCATCGAAAAATGAGCAGTTTTTACATGCAGGGGAGCGATTATCCTCCTTTAAAGCAGATTTGGAAGACAGCCAACAAAAGCTGGCCATTTTTATTGATGACTTAAAGCTGTTAACATCTGAAATGACCACCAGCACTTCTGGTGAAGAACAGCTTGAGACTGCAGCAAAAAGGAAGCAAGAGGACAAGGAAGCTGCATTAAAATTGATTGCCTTAAGGAGAGAGGACCGTTTACAGCTTCAGAACTCCCTGGAGGATTTAGAGCTGGAAGCCAAAGAACTTAAACGGCTCCATAAAGGGTTGATTGTGGTACTGAAAGATGAGGAAGTAAAAATGAACCGGCTGGATGTGGAGCTAGAAAACCTCTTGGCACATCTCAGAGAAGAATACTTATTATCATTTGAAGCAGCCAGGGAGCAATTTTCGTTAACAGTTCCAGTTGAGGAAGCGCGCAAAAAAGTGAAGCTGATCAAGCTTGCCATCGAGGAGCTAGGAAATGTTAACCTAGGGGCAATTGAAGAATATGAGCGGGTTTCCGAACGCTTTGAGTTTTTAACAGAACAAAAAACAGACCTGCAGGAAGCAAAGGATACCCTATTTCAAGTCATTGACGAAATGGATACGGAGATGAAGAAACGCTTTGCGCAGACATTCGAAGGAATCCGTGAACATTTTGAACCAGTCTTCCGGGCGCTTTTTGGCGGCGGAAGAGCGGATCTTATTTTGACAATGCCGGATGATCTTTTAAATACAGGGGTTGAAATTGTCGCGCAGCCTCCTGGTAAAAAACTGCAAAATTTGGGTCTTTTGTCAGGTGGGGAACGAGCCTTGACGGCCATAGCCCTGTTATTTTCGATTTTGAAGGTGCGGCCAGTTCCTTTTTGTATTTTGGATGAAGTGGAGGCAGCTCTCGACGAAGCCAATGTTTACCGCTTCAGCCAGTATTTAAAACGCTATAGCTCAGAAACCCAATTTATCGTCATCACCCATCGAAAAGGGACCATGGAAGAAGCAGATGTTCTTTACGGGGTTACGATGCAGGAATCGGGAGTGTCTAAGCTTGTATCAGTCCGCCTGGAAGATACAAAAGAATTCGCAGAATCTTAAAAGTAGGAAGTGAAAGAATGAGCTTTTTTAAAAAATTAAAAGAAAAAATAACGAAGCAGGCAGATACCGTTACTGATAAGTTTAAAGAAGGTCTTACGAAAACAAGGGACAACTTTTCCGGAAAAGTTAATGACTTAATCGCGAGATACCGGAAAGTGGATGAGGAATTCTTTGAGGAACTTGAAGAAATTCTAATACAGGCAGATGTAGGCTTTGCAACCGTAATGGAGCTAATTGATGAGTTGAAGGTGGAAGTGAAACGGCGCAATATTCAAGACCCGGCCGAGGTTCAAAGTGTCATTTCCGAAAAGCTTGTAGATATTTACAATGCCGGAGAACAACAATCCTCCCAATTAAATATCCAAGAGGATGAACTGACAGTTATTTTATTTGTTGGTGTAAATGGAGTTGGAAAAACGACGACAATCGGCAAGCTTTCCTATAAGTTTAAAAGCGAAGGGAAAAAAGTTCTTCTGGCGGCGGGTGATACCTTCCGGGCAGGAGCCATTGAACAGCTGGAGGTTTGGGGCGACCGGGTTGGTGTTGAGACCATCAAACAGGCTGAAGGCTCCGACCCTGCTGCTGTGATGTATGATGCCATTCAGGCAGCCAAATCTAGGAAGGCGGATATTTTGCTTTGTGATACGGCAGGAAGATTACAGAATAAAGTAAACCTGATGAAAGAACTTGAAAAAGTAAAGCGCGTCATTGAAAGGGAGATTCCCGGGGCACCGCATGAGGTCCTCTTAGTGCTTGATGCAACCACCGGGCAAAATGCCCTGATTCAGGCAAAAACGTTTAAAGAGGCGACCGATGTCAGCGGAATTGTCCTTTCAAAATTAGACGGGACCGCTAAAGGCGGAATTGTCCTTGCCATTCGCAATGAACTTAAAATTCCTGTCAAATTTGTCGGTCTTGGTGAAAAAATGGATGATCTTCAGGAATTTGATGCAGAAAAATATGTGTATGGCTTATTTGCAAATGAAGTGGAAAAAACAGTATAAAGGGAATCAAAAGTTGAAAACAGTATTGGCAATACACCAATGCTGTTTTTTTATAGCTTGGGATTGCATTTTTTTGCCATTAGTGTAAAAATACACTAAGAGACGAAAGTTTTTGGGGGGATTTAATTGATAAAAAGAAAACTTTTTTTTGTATTTATTTTTTGTTTTTGTTTATTTGGGACGGCTATACCGCCAGCGGAAGCAGACACAGCAAATATCAGGCTTTCGGTTCAAGAGGGCTTTGATGGGAAAGTAAAAATGGGAAAAGGATTTCCAGTTCAAATTACATTGGAGAATAACGGCGAAGATTTTTCCGGGGACTTATTATTTCATTATTCACCATCTTATAATTCCAGCGGGGCAAAGGTAATCGCCGTTGACCTTCCTAAGGGCAGTAAAAAAAACTATTCGATTACATTGCCAGGGTCTACTGAGGAATTTTACAATAATGGACCGGTCAAGCAGCAAACGATTTTTTTGTACAATGGAAGCTGGCGGGATGATCATGAAGAGAGCTTTATTGGCCAGAAAACACTTAATCCTAAATTTATCGATCCAGGAAGCAGTACATTAGGAATATTAAGTGAAGACCCCGACCGCTTGAAAGAATTAAAAGCGCTTCCGGTGGATTTTTTGGAAACGATCATTTTGAAAGACTCGGCCATTCCGAAGGACGAACTTGGCCTGCAAGCGCTGGATTTTTTATTGGTAGATGAATTTGCAGTTTCTAAACTGACAAAATCACAGCAGGAGGCCATCATCGGCTGGGTTAAAAATGGAGGCAGGTTAATTGTCGGCGGGGCGCCGAATGCTGCGCTGACATATGGCAGCCTTTATAAGATTCTCCCTATGAAAACAGATCAAGAAGATTTACTAGATTCAAAGTTTTTAGCGGTCAAACCGGATGCAGCAAAAAGCTTTCAGCAACTGCAGGTCTTTACAGGTGAGTTAACTGGGGATGCTAAGGCAGCCGTTAAAAGCGGTGAAAAGCCGGTGGTAGTCCACCGGGAATATGGGATGGGCCAGATATGGCAAACCGCCTTTTCATTAGGGGACGAGCCGCTATCCTCTTGGCAGGGGTATGGACGATGGTTCAGTGGCATGTTCATGCAAACAAATCCCGCACAGGTTCAATATGCAAAAGGCTACCAAAATACCTACGAGATGTTATTTAATGAATTTGCTGATGCAAACGAGTATTTTTCTTCCTCACAATTTTCCATCGGGGAAATCAGCCTTCTGCTATTCATTTATTTATTACTGATTGCACCATTACTCTATCTGCTGTTGAAAAAACTTGATAAGCGCGAGCATGCCTGGTGGGTTATTTTAGCCGCTGCCGTTATTTCTACGGCGGGGATATTTGCAGCTGGTGCCAAGGACCGGATTGCTAAACCGCAGCTGAATCAAATGGGTATATTTTCTGCATCGGGCAGCTCGCTGAACGGCTACGGAGCCGTGACTATTATGTCCAATACCAGCGGTAATTACGACCTGACATTTTCTAATGGGCAATTTTCTGGTGCACCTGTTTCCAATTCTTTCAATCAAAATGAAGGAAAACGGCTGGCGGTGGAGGAGGAAGGCAGAAAAGGAGTCATTTTCCCAAATGTGGAATATTGGTCCACAAGAACTTATTTTGGACAGGCATCCGCCGAAAAAGCGGGACAGTTTGACATTCAGCTGGCATTTGAAGGTAAAAGATTAAAAGGAAAGATCACCAACCGGTACCAATATGATTTTGATAATTTAGTCATCTGGTCAGGCAATGAAAAAATTAATTTGGGACCATTGAAGAAGGGTGAGACAATCTCTGTGGATAAAACCGTACAAACGGATTATTTGACATCTCCCAATTCAACGGGCAATGCTTTTCCGGTTCCCAATAATCAGCTGGATATATCGAAATTGAAAAAGGAAAAAATGGAGTATAGTGCAGTTGAATACTTATATAACAATTCTCAGGCGGAAGACCTGCCAATTTTATTCGGTTATACGAAAGACCCGGTAATCAAGGTTGATATCAACGGCAGAAATGAATCGAAAACAACTTTAAGTTTAATCTATCAAGCCATTGATATCGACATGAATTTTTCAGGGACATTCACGATTAAAAACGACATATTCAAATCCCATTTTAACGTCGTCCGCGGAACAATTTTCAACGAAAATGGACCTGGAAATCAAGTGGAGCTGGATGAAGGCGAATATGATTATGTGTTAGAGCTGCCAAAACAAATCAGCGGCGAAAAAGCTGTGTATCACGAGTTAGAAGTCAGTACGCAGGGAGGTACTGTCGCCTATTCACTGTTGAATCAAAACAGCGGAGAATTTATGCCCTTGAAGGATGCCAAATCATCTTTTAAAGAGAATCTTGGGCAATTCATCTCAAAGGATGGGACGATTACAATTAAGATGATTAAATCAGGGAAAGGGGACCCGGCTGTCATCCTGCCGGGTGTGACAGTGAAGGGGGAAATGCATTGATGATTGAAATCGTGGAATTAACAAAAAGATATGGAAAATTTACCGCCCTTGATTCTTTAAATCTAAAGATTGAAAAAGGAAGCGTTTTTGGCTTTGTCGGTCAAAACGGAGCAGGAAAATCCACCACCTTTTCGATTTTAGCCACACTGCTTGCCCCGACATCCGGCACGGCATATATTAATGGCTATAATATTTTAGATGAGCCAAAAGATGTTAGAAGGCAAATCGGCTACATGCCCGACTTCTTCGGTGTTTATGACCAGTTAAAAGCAGTAGAGTATTTGGATTTTTACGGAGCAAGCTACGGGATCCCTGCAAATGAAAGGAGCAAACTAATTCCCCAGCTGCTTGACTTAGTCAACTTATCCCATAAACAGGATTCCTATGTTGATGTCCTGTCAAGAGGGATGAAGCAGAGACTTTGTCTTGCAAGGGCTCTTATCCATGACCCGGAGGTACTGATCCTCGATGAACCGGCATCAGGGCTCGACCCGCGAGCAAGGGTAGAAATGAGGGAAATACTTAAGGAATTAAAAAATATGGGCAAAACGATTCTTATTTCCTCGCATATCCTTCCGGAACTGGCGGAAATGTGCGATTGTCTGGGGATTATTGACAACGGGAGGCTTGTTGCCCAAGGCTCCGTTTCTGAGATTCAAATGCGCCTTCAGGGCGAAAAGCTGCTCATCGTGAAGCTTTACAAGGATTTCGACCGGGCCCTGCAATATTTTGAGGACAACCCTTTTGTCAGCCGTATCGTGAAAAAAGAAGATGGTCAGACACTTCAGTTTACCTTTAATGGCAATGATTGTGACCAATATCATCTTTTAAGGAAAGCGATGGATGAGGGGATTGCGATTGTTAGTTTATCAGAACTAGAAACAAATCTCGAAGATGTATTTATGGAAATTACGAAAGGAGTGGAACTTTCTTGAGGAATATGCTTCTAAATCCCGTTTTAAATAAGGAATTCAAGCTAAGATTCCGCTCATTCAAAAGCTTTCTTGGTCTGTTCTTTTACCTGCTTGCATTAATTATATTAATTATCGGCTTCATATATCTTGAAACGCGTAATTCGCCAATGGGGTTATTCCGCCCTGAACAAAGCAGAAACATGTTTATGGTCCTATCCTTTATTCAATTGGCTTTGATTCTTTTTATAACCCCTGGATTAACAGCAGGGGTAATCAGCGGAGAAAGGGAAAAGCAGACACTGAATATATTGCTTACGACAAACCAGAGTTCGGCCAGTATTATTTTCGGCAAACTGCTTTCATCTGTTTCCTTTTTATTGCTGATGATTTTCGCAAGCATGCCTATCTACAGCATTGTGTTTCTCTTTGGAGGCATTTCACCTGGCCAGCTATTGACGATTCTTGGTTTTTATATTTTTACGATATTAGTTTATGGCAGCATCGGAATCTTTTTTTCCACCTTGATTCGCCGGACGATTATTTCGATGATTTGTACTTACGGAGTCACACTTTTTCTGACCGCAGGAACAGGCTTTTTGTTTTCGATCTCCGTGGCCGTCTTTTCAATGGGAGGAACTGCGACAGCTAATCCGCCGGGCTTTCTCCTTGCCATGCTTAATCCTGCCATCGTGCTGTTTAGTTTCCTGCAGCCAGATATCTTACAGGAAATCAACAAAATGATTGGGATTGAATTTCCTTTGACTGCTGCTTATTTTATTTCACACACGGTTATATTTCTAATCGTGACTTTTATCAGTATCAAAAAACTGCGTCCAAATATGAAAGCGAAGTCGAAAAAATAAAAAGGATGAAGAAATATGGACAATCAAAAGCAGTTTTTCCATCTTTTACGACCGGTTCGAAGGCAGCTTTTTATAAAAAAATTTCTTCGGCAGGCCCAGTTTGGAATCTTTGCTTCTGCTGTCTTTTCGGTCTTAGTACTAGCGGCTGCCCGTTTTTTCATAATTCTTTTCTATCGTGAAATCATTTGGTACGGCACAGCCCTTCTCTTTATTGCATTTCTTTTGCCTGCTGTAATTAGGCGGCCCCGCTGGAAGGAAGCTGCCCTTGTTTTTAACTCCTATGTTCCAGAGGACCGTGTCATAACGGCACTGTCCTTTCTCGGGGAACAAGGGATGGTCGCCCAGCTGCAGCTCTCCGAAACGGTATCCTTCATGAAAAAAAAGCAGACAGAGGTCCTGTCCAGAAAGAAAAAAATGTTTTTGCCCAAATGGCTCCTATGTACAGCCGTTATCTTTGGCATCTTTTATTTACTCCAATCTTTTCCTAATCAGTCCCTTCGAACGGCAGACAAACAAGCAGCAGAAATGAAGGCGCTTAAAAAAGTGGAGCAGGCTCTTGAAGACAAGATCAAAAAAGAAAATGACCCGGTCAAAAAGAAGGAATTGGAAAAATTAAAAGAAGCATTGATGAAAAAGACTGCAGCAAACGGGGCGCTAAAAGAGCTGGCCAAAAGGCAAAAGGAACTGGAATTAAAAGCCTTAACACAGATGGAGAAACAAGAAAAATTACAAGAATGGCAGGGGGATTTAACCAAGTCTGGTTTAAATGAACTGGCCGCATTGCTGGATAAAAAAGATTTGGACGGAATAAAAAAAGAACTGGAACGTTTGAACAAAAATTATGATTCGTTATCAGAGAGCCAAAAGCAGACATTAAGTAAAATGGCAGGAATCGAAAAGCAACTGTCTGAAAAAGAACTTGAAGTGCTTTCAAAGAAAATAGCCGACGCTCTCAATACCGAAGGCAAATTAAAGGAACTGGCTTCGGCTGAATCAGCCCTAAATGAAGGGGCTGCTGTACTGCAAAGACAGCTGGCTGGAAACGGGATTCCGCCAAATCAAGCAGCGATGAACCAGAAGGACCGGAATTCAGGAAAAAATAACAGAAGCCAATCAGGTCAAAATGGGGCTTCCAATGGTGGAAAGAACGGAAGTAAACAAGGAAATTCTGCAGCAGGCAATGGTTCCGGTGCCGGAAACGGCTCAGGTTCTGGAAATGGAAATGGAAATGGCAGGGGCGGCGATGGTTCAGGAGCAGGCTCCGGCAATGGAAGCAGCAGCGGTTCCGGCGCAGGGTTAGGCATGGGGTCGCGTGACTTTCTGACGGTTCCTGAGAAATTAACGGGGAAAACAAATCTGGAATCGGACTCCGGAGAGATTGGCAAGGGCAGCCCGGCCGAGCAATTTTCAGGTGACGGACCAGTTCTAAAAGGGCAGATCCGCCATTATCAGGATATTTATGGCGATTACGCTGATGCCTATTGGAATAGCGCTGAAAGAATTAAGCTGCCTTCCGATTTAGAGGAAATCGTACAAAAATATTTCAGCAATCTTGACCCTAATAAGGAGAATTAAGAATGACGTCATTAAAAGAAAAAGAAAATCAATTTATTTCCGCTGCAGAGCAGCTGAAGCGTGTGAAGGAAGAAATCAGCCGTTTTATTGTTGGTCAAGAAGAGGTAATTGATCAGGTGCTCTGGAGCATTTTTTCCGGGGGCCATTCCTTGCTTGAAGGGCTTCCAGGCCTTGGGAAGACGATGCTGGTCCGGGCCATTTCTGAATGTCTTGATTTAACATTTTCCCGAATTCAATTTACGCCTGATTTAATGCCGTCAGATATAACCGGGACGATGATTTTGCAACCGGGAAGTGGTGGAAGGCAGGAATTTGTTTTCCACGAGGGACCGTTATTTGCCAATATTATTCTCGCAGATGAAATAAACAGGGCCACACCAAAGACCCAAAGCGCGTTATTAGAAGCGATGGCAGAACAGACAGTCACGAGCATGGGCAGTACGAAAAATTTAGCTGAGCCCTTCTTTGTTTTAGCGACACAAAACCCGATTGATATGGAAGGAACCTACCCGCTTCCGGAAGCACAAATGGATCGGTTTATCAGTAAAATTCATGTGGAATATCCATCAAAATCAGAATTAAAAGAAATTGCGCTCAGAACAACCGGCACAGCGGTGCCAAAATTAAAAAAAGTAATCGGTGAAAATGATGTACTCATTATCAAGTCCCTTGCAAAAGAAATTCTTGTGTCCGATGAATTATTAAATGCAGCCGTTTCCATCATTACCACAACTCACCCAAATTCAGAGGAAGCTCCGGAGAGTGTAAAAAGCTACGTTCAATATGGAAGCGGCCCGCGGGGGCTGCAGAGCCTAATTAAAATGGCAAAAACAAGAGCCCTTTTTTCCGGAAGATATCATGTATCACTGGGTGATTTGAAAAAAACCGCCATTCCTGTACTTAGACACCGTTTGTTTTTAAATTTTGAAGGCGAGGCAAACGGCATTACGCCAGACGCCATTATTGCCGATGTATTAGAGATGTCTGCCAAGGATGTTAAAAGTCGATGACAACCAATTCAAAGGCTGTATTAGGCAGACTGGCCAAAATGAGACTGGTGGTCAAAATCCGTAGAAGGGGTGTCCATAAAGGAACCAGAAGGGCAAGCCAAATTGGCTCTTCACTCGAATTTTCCGATTTCCGCGTCTACCATCCAGGTGATGATGTCAGGCAGATTGATTGGAATATTTATGGCCGGACGCATAAGCATTACATTAAACGATTTCTTGATGAACAGGAAATAAATGTGGCTGTCCTGCTTGATGCCACGATTTCGATGCAGACGATTGATACGAAGTGGAAACGTGCTAAAGAGATTGCGGCGGCATTTAGCTTTATTTCACTTGCCGGTGATGACCGCTTATCCTTTGTTCCCGTATCAGCCGACTATTCCAAAAGGTTCACCCGTAAAGGGTCTGTATACAGCAAGGCTGTGCTTATTGAAATCGGGCAGCTTCCGAGACTGGAGTCGAAGGGTTCTTTTTCCGAAAATCTGCAAAAAAACAACTTGAAAAATATCCAGATGGCTATTATCATAACTGACGGTCTTGAAGAGCTTGCAAGCTACGAATTATTGTTCCGGACATTTAGGAGTGCGGGGAAGGAAGTTATCTTAATTCAGCTTTTGAGCCAGCAGGAATTAGAGCCGGAGTACACAGGTGATCTAAAACTGGTTGATAGCGAAACCGCAGAGGTTCTCAATGTCAGCATGCATGAGGCCGTTCTATCAAACTATCAAAAACGAGTAACAGAGCATTGCAGGAAACTGGAGGAGCTGGCAAAACGCTTTGGGTTCCACTATTTGCTGACTACAGACATTGCAGATCTTCAAGAATTTTTATTTCATGAATGCAGGGCTCGAAGAGTATTGAGGTGAAAATGTGATGCAATTTGCCAATCCATTCTATTTTTTTCTCGCTATATTAATCGCGTTTGTAATATTGCTCTACTTCTTTCGCAAACAATACCATGCCATAATAAATCCTTCCAACCTCTTATGGAAGCAGGTTATGAATGAGTGGCAGGCATCGCCATGGCTTAAAAAGCTCCAGCAAAACCTGATATTTTGGCTGCAGATTATCGCCCTGACGTTTTTAATGCTCGCCTTGGTAAAACCCTTTTGGAATGCGGAGAAAGTAAAAGGGGAACATTTAATTTGGATTGTCGATACATCTGCTTCCATGTCAGCTGTAAAAGATAAACAAACGATTTTAAATGCATCAAAGACTTCAATGCTTGAAATGGTTGACCGGTTAAATGGGCAGAATGTGACAATCATCAACGCGGGAATAAAACCGGTTATTCTTTTAAACAGCGAAACAGATAAAACAGTGATTCGCAAGAAAATTAAGGAACTTGAGGTTACCTACGAACATGAAAATATTGAAAAGGCTGTGAGACTGGCGGATTCACTTTCAGCTAATCTTGATGCCGCCGTCCATATCTTTTCAGATGGTGTGAAAAAGAATGCCCTTGGCACTACAAAGGGAAAAGCAGACTATGAAATACATAATTTCCGTGTTACCAATGATAATATTTCTTTACTGTCTTTTGGCGTCGCGGAGAATAATCATCGTATTTCAGGACTTGCTGTGATTGAAAACCAGGGTGACAAACCAAAGTCTGTTCTTTTTCAAGTGAAAAATGATGATACTATTTTATTTAAAAAAAATCTAAAAATCCCTGCCGGGGAGCGGTTGGCAATAGAAATTCCTGCCTTGCCAGAGGTGAGGTTTTATCAAGCTGCCATTAATGCAAAGGATGCCTATGCGGCCGATAATGAGCTGACAGGTGTATATACAGAAATGAATCCAGCTGTTTATGCACTTGGAGAAGTAAATCCCTTTTTTATTAAGGGACTTGAAACGATTGGCATACCTGCGATACAGCTGGAACGAAAAAATGCTGCGGATATGAAAGAAAGCGGAATTATTCTTGCGGAAGGAATAGCGCTGAACGAATTGCCAAGGCTGCCGGCTATTTATATCAACAAACCTAAGGATCCCAAAGCCAGGATTGAACTCAAAGATCCGATCCTATGCACGCCTTCACCCTTAACTGAATTTGTCGAGATGGAGAAAACGTACATAAAATATGCCTACCCTCCGGTTAATGGGAAATATAAAAATCTCGTTGTCAGCGGGGAACACCCTCTTGTGCAGACAGGGATGAGAGGAGGTCAGCCAGTAATACTATTAAATTTTTCCTTAGAGAATACTGACTGGCCCCTGCACCCGGGGTTTCCGATTTTTCTATATAACAGCTATCAATGGTTGACGAAGCAGACAGGTTTTCTTGGTTATTTTCAGCCGGGTGAGGAAAAGTGGCTCCAGTTGGATAATAAAAACGGGCTATTGGAAGTATTTAATGAAGCAGGTGAAAGCTTAACATCCTTTCATTTGGATAAAGAAAATTTTAGGGCTCCAAACAAGCCCGGAATCTATCAGGCTGTGACGGACGGGAAAATCAATTATTTTTCAGTTCTTCTCGACGACCGGGAGAAAAAGCTAAACCGGAATCCTTCTTTTTCCATTAACCATGCAAAAGCACAAGAGCAAATCAAGACAGAAGGTAAAAATGATGCAGTCTGGTTTGGGCTGTCTCTCATTGTTTTTCTGGTATTATTGCTTGAATGGGAGGTGTACCGCCGTGGCTTTAGAGGTTAAGTATCCCATTCTGTTTATATTCCTAATCCCTGCTTTTGTCATTGTTTTTTTATACTTTAAGCAAACGAAATCTGCAGGCAGACCGGAAAAAATTCTCATTGGCTGTTTGCGGGGGGGTATATTCTTTTTGCTTATTTTTGCGCTGACAATCCCGCAAATTCAGCTGCCCGTCAAGGGGGAAACTGTTATTTTTCTTACTGACCGTTCTGCAAGCTTCGAGGGATTAGAAGACGATATGTTCGACTGGCTAAATAAAAGTATCGAAACAAAAAAAGCGCAAAACTCCTATGGCGCTATCTCATTTGCGGACGGGGCTGTTTTAGAACAATCGCTCACAAAGCGAAAAACGGTGATGCGGCAATTTAACACTAAATTGGCCAGTGGTGAAACCAACCTGGAGGAGGGAATTCAATTTGCAGCGTCTCTCATGCCTAAAGGCGGGGGAGGGAGAATTGTCCTGCTTTCGGACGGTAATGAAACAATGGGAAATGCCAGCGAAGCGGCCGGTCTGCTGAGGAACCAAAAAATTGAACTGGATTATGCAGCTTTTAAGCAGAAATTCCGTGAAGATACTGCCCTGACAAAGCTTGAAGTCCCTCCGACACTATTTGTGGGGGAAAATACCGGAATTACTGTAAATATTACAAGTACTGTTGAAAAATTGGCAGACATCCGGATATCCCTAAATAACCAAGAGATTTTACAAAAAAAAGTCATGGTAAATGAAGGGCAAAATGAATTTTCATTCTCTCATAAAGCCATTGAGCCGGGCATGGCGGTCTATAAAGCCGAAATTGGGGTAAAAGCAGATGCGTTTATTGAAAATAATACCCTCTATGCGGTCTCAAATGTAAAAGGAACACCAAAAGTGCTTGTGGTCCAAGGAAACCAGCAGGACCAGCTTACAGATATCTTAAAATCATCGGGTTTATTTGTCGATACGCTTAATCCTGAGAAACTTCCGACAACACTCGCTGGATTTCTCCAATATCAATCGATTATTTTTAATAATGTCCCGGGGACAAAAATCAGCGGCCGGCAAATGAATTTAATCGAAAAAGCGGTCAAAGAATTTGGCAAGGGCTTTGTGATGCTTGGCGGCGAGGATAGCTTCGGTTTAGGCGGTTATTTTAAAACACCGATTGAAAAACTTCTCCCTGTTGATATGGATATCAAAGGGAAAAAGGAAATGCCCTCACTGGGCCTTGTTATTGTCATCGACCGGTCTGGCAGTATGAGCGGCAATAAGCTGACGCTTGCAAAAGAGGCTGCCGCGCGTTCAGTAGAACTTTTAAGGGAAGAGGATACCCTTGGTTTTATTGCCTTTGATGATCGTCCCTGGACGATTGTTGAAACTGGACCATTAAAAAATAAAAAGAAGGTTGTTGAAAAAATCCGCTCCGTTCCGGTAGGAGGCGGCACAAATATATATCCAGCTCTTGCTCAAGCCTATCGTGAATTAGAGAACCTGGAGCTGCAGCGCAAGCATATTATTTTGCTAACAGATGGGCAGTCAGCAACAGAAGGTGACTATCAAACATTAATTGCAGATGGCAAGGAAAACAATATCACGCTGTCTACGGTTGCATTAGGCAGTGATGCTGACCGCCGTTTATTAGAAGGTCTTTCCGAGCAGGGAAACGGCAGGTTTTACGATGTAACAGATGCTTCTATTATTCCCAGCATTCTCTCGAGGGAAACCGTCATGACGACCAGAACCTATATTGAGGATACCCCATTTTACCCGGAGGTGCGGCCAATTCCGGAATGGGCCTCTTTATTTAAGGATGGAATCCCGAAAATGAATGCTTATGTTGCGGTTACGGCCAAGAAGAATGCGGAAGTACCGATGATTAGTGTGAAAAAAGATCCTGTTTTGGCTCAGTGGCATTATGGTTTAGGGA
>CAYNUT010000037.1:20425-25239 GCA_964400595.1 uncultured Neobacillus sp.
GCTTTCACCTCGGATGTTACGGGAAAATGGTCCGGGGATTTTGCACGCTGGGGAAATTGGCCGCAGTTTTTAAATCAGCTTGTTGCAGCGTCATTGCCGACATACGACAGTGAACCGTTCCGCATTTCGCTTGAAAAAAAAGAAGGCAATACCGTTCTCCATCTAACAGACCCTAATGGACAATTTCTTCCGATGGAAGTATCGGTTGTCTCACAAAACGGTAAACTGATGGATACGAATGTTAAGCTGGTCACACCTGGTGATTCAGAAGTCATTTTTCCGAATAAACCTGGGATGTATTTTCTGAGGGTAAAGCAAACTGCAGAAAACGGTGAGGTGAAGTTGTTTCAAACTGGCTTTACCGTTCCATATTCCGAAGAGTATTTATTAAAAGGGACGAATAAGCAGTTATTAAAAGAACTTGCCGCTTCAGCAGGAGGCAGGGAGCTGAAATCCCCGGGCGAAGCATTCAGAGCCTTGAAGGAAAAGCCAATGGAAAAAAAGCCGATTAGCGAACAGCTTCTACTGGCCGCCTTTCTTCTGCTATCACTAGAAATTTTATTGAGACGGTTCGGCTTGAAGCCTTTTCTATTGTTATACAGGAAATTGAAAGTCCAAAGTAAGGTAAAGAGCAGTGATAGCACGGTTGTCTTTGAACAGCTGTCAAAAGCTAAAGAAAAGGTGAATTTTAAAGTAAAGAATGGATTAAAGGAAGCTGTAACTGATCCACAAAAAGAAGAAAAAACTGGGCAAAAAGGAAAAAAACAGCCCTCCAGAGTGCGAGAAAAGCTTGAGAAAACGATTACGGCAGAAGAGAAGGAAGCGCGGATGAAACGACTGCTTGATGCGAAGAAAAGGAAGACATGAGATGTAAAGGTATAATCTTGACAGAAACTGTCCTGCTGTGTAAACTTACTTTTGTAAAGGCTTTTCACTTAACATGGGTATTGGAGGGGAATGAGCATGATGCTTGAAAAGACAACTCGAATGAATTATCTATATGATTTTTATCATTCGCTGTTAACCCCAAAGCAGCAAAGCTATATGTCTCTCTATTATTTAGATGACTTCTCGCTTGGAGAGATTGCCGAAGAGTACGATGTCAGCCGTCAGGCTGTATATGATAATATAAAACGTACGGAAGCAATGCTCGAAGAGTATGAGGAAAAGCTGTTATTATTTCACAAATTTCAAGAGCGTTCAAGGCTTTTAAAGCAGATGAAAGATTTGCTTAACGTGGACCCCCCCTCAAAGCTGGCAATGGCAGAGGTCGTTGCCGGGCTTGAGAAACTAGATTAGGAGGCGGCATGAATGGCATTTGAAGGATTAGCCGACCGACTGCAGAATACCATCCAGAAAATCCGCGGTAAAGGGAAAGTATCCGAAGCGGATGTAAAAGAAATGATGCGCGAAGTGCGGCTCGCTCTCCTTGAGGCAGACGTTAACTTTAAAGTCGTCAAAGATTTTGTTAAAAAAGTAAGCGAACGCGCCGTTGGCCAGGAAGTGCTGAAAAGCTTAACTCCCGGACAGCAGATCATTAAAATCGTTAACGAGGAATTAACTGCTTTAATGGGGGGCGAACAGAGCAAAATTGCTGCGTCCAACCGCCCGCCGACAGTTATTATGATGGTTGGTTTACAGGGTGCCGGCAAAACAACAACTACAGGGAAGCTTTCGCTTTTGCTTCGGAAGAAGTATAACCGAAAACCACTGCTTGTTGCTGCAGACATTTACCGACCTGCCGCCATAAAACAGCTTCAAACTCTGGGCAGGCAATTGGATATGCCGGTATTTTCTCTCGGTGACCAAGTGAGTCCGGTTGAAATTGCGAAGCAGGCAATAGCAAAAGCAAAAGAAGACCATAATGATTATGTCTTAATTGACACTGCAGGACGTTTGCATGTAGATGAAGCCTTAATGGATGAGCTGAAGGAAATTAAAGAGCTCACTAAACCAGATGAAATTTTCCTTGTTGTTGATGCAATGACTGGGCAGGATGCCGTAAATGTAGCTCAGAGCTTTAATGAACAGCTTGGCTTAACAGGGGTTGTTTTAACAAAACTTGATGGCGATACAAGAGGCGGGGCCGCTTTATCTATCCGAGCTGTGACACAAACTCCGATAAAGTTTGTTGGTCTTGGCGAGAAAATGGATGCCCTGGAGCCGTTTCACCCGGAACGGATGGCCTCAAGAATTCTCGGCATGGGTGATGTTCTGACGCTGATTGAAAAAGCACAGGCAAACGTTGATGAACAAAAGGCGAAAGAATTGGAACAAAAAATGCGTACAGCGTCATTTACACTTGAGGACTTCCTTGATCAGCTCGGCCAGGTCCGCAAACTTGGCCCGCTCGATGAACTGCTTAAAATGATGCCGGGCGCAAACAAAATCAAAGGGTTAAATAATTTGCAAATTGATGAAAAGCAAATTGCCCATGTCGAAGCGATTATCCAATCCATGACCAAGGATGAAAAAAATCATCCCGAAATTTTGAATTCTAATCGCAAACGCCGGATTGCCAAAGGAAGCGGACGGCCTGTCACAGAAGTGAACCGCCTGCTGAAGCAGTTCGAAGACATGAAGAAAATGATGAAGCAAATGGCCGGAATGAATCCAAGAGGCTCCAAAGGCAAAAAAGGGGGATTTAAATTCCCGTTTAAGCCTTTCTAGATTGGAAATAATTTATGTAAAGAGAAAACACTTTACAAACAATAAAAGAATTGATATTATACTTACTTGTGTGAAACTATTCGGAGGTGCTTATTTAAAATGGCAGTAAAAATTCGTTTAAAACGTATGGGAGCTAAGAAAACTCCTTTCTATCGTATCGTAGTAGCTGATTCTCGTTCACCACGTGATGGACGTTACATTGAAATAGTTGGAACATACAATCCGGTTGCAGATCCAGCTGTTGTTGAAATCAACGAAGAATTAGCTCTTAAATGGTTACAAGACGGTGCAAAGCCATCTGACACAGTTCGTAACCTGTTCTCAAACCAAGGCATCATGGAAAAATTCCATAATGCTAAATTAAGCAAGTAATAGCAGGCTTTGTATGAGAGAATTAATTGAAACAATTGTCAAGCCTCTTGTTGATTTTCCTGAGGATGTTCATGTTGCAGCAGTCGAAGATGAAACAAGGATTACCTATCACTTGACTGTTAACAAAACAGATATGGGAAAAGTAATCGGCAAACAGGGGCGTGTTGCAAAGGCCATTAGGACTGTTGTTTATGCAGCAGGATCGTCACAACAAAAGAAAATTTTTCTCGAAATTGGTGAATAGCTTTTTGCATCTATGTAAGGGAGGGGTAAAACCCTCCCTTTTTGCTAATTTTTTTCGTCAAAAGACTACGATAAAAGGAGTCATTATTATGCAAATCATCCAAACAATTGTGGTGAAGCAAATTTTAACGGAAAATAGCAAAGAGCTGCTGCTCGGCCATTATCTATCAAAAAAGCTGCAGCTGCAAAAGGAATGCGATCAGCTTCAGTTTGAAATGAAACGACAGGAAAAAACAAAAGCTTATTCCACCGGTTCACTTAAAACCCGTTATGAAAAAGAAATTCAAATGCGTAGGGAAAAAGTAAAGCTTCTTGAGTTTCAAATCGAACAATTACATATCCTACCATTAGGCAGCGAACTAAAAGAAAGAGAAGTTCAGGCCCTTGTTGAAATAGACGTTGGAGACAAATGGGACGAGAGTCTGGTGCAGAAAGCGATTATCATTAAAGATGGAATAATTGTGGAAATTAGATAGAAGGTGAAAAATATGGAAAAATGGTTTAATGTCGGGAAAATTGTCAATACCCACGGCATAAAAGGAGAAGTTCGGGTGATTTCAAAGACGGATTTTCCTGAAAAAAGGTATAAGGCCGGAAATAAATTATTTTTATTTTTACCGAAATCAAATGAACCCATTGAGTTAACAGTCAAAAGCCATCGCAGCCATAAAAATTTTGATTTGCTTGTTTTTGAAGGGCATGAAAATATTAATCTTGTCGAAAAGTATCGCGATGGAATCCTGAAGGTTCCTGAATCACAGCTGGGGATTCTGGAGGAGGATGAGTTTTATTACCACGAAATTATCGGCTGCCTCGTTGCGACAACGAAAGGGGAGGAACTCGGCAAGGTTGTTGAAATCCTATCCCCAGGTGCCAATGATGTTTGGGTCGTAAAGAGTCTTGCTGGGAAAGAAATACTTATTCCGTATATCCATGACGTGGTCAAGAAAGTAGACGTTATAGAGAAGGTCATTTTAATTGAACCGATGGAAGGTTTATTGCCATGATGCAAATTGACATTCTTACCCTTTTTCCGGAGATGTTTACCGGTGTGCTTGGACAGTCCATCCTGCAAAAGGCAGCGGAGAAATCTGCTGTTCACTATAATGTAGTCAATTTTCGTGAGTATGCCGACAATAAGCACTCAACCGTTGATGATTACCCATACGGCGGGGGGGCAGGCATGGTTTTAAAACCCCAGCCCATCTTTGATGCGGTTGCCTCCCTCAAGGCAAATGCCTGCAGCAAAAATCCACGGGTAATCCTCTTATGCCCGCAAGGCACCTGCTATGACCAGAGGAAGGCAGAGGAATTAGCGGAAGAAGAACATCTAATTTTTATTTGCGGACATTACGAAGGCTATGACGAACGAATCCGCGGGCATGTGGTAACCGATGAAATCTCGATTGGCGATTATGTTTTAACTGGCGGCGAACTTGGGGCAATGGTTGTCATCGACAGCGTTGTCCGCCTGCTGCCGGAGGTTTTAGGAAATCAGGAGTCCCATCTGAAAGACTCATTCAGCACAG
>CAYNUT010000037.1:25292-28868 GCA_964400595.1 uncultured Neobacillus sp.
AACACCCTCATTATACCAGGCCAGCGGATTTCCGAGGCCTAAAGGTTCCTGATGTCCTTCTGTCCGGGAATCATAGGCTGATTGAGGAATGGCGGAATAAGGAAGCCTTAAGAAGAACCCTGCTAAGAAGACCGGATTTATTAGAAAAAATAGATTTGACACCTGAACAAAAAAAATGGCTGGACGAGGTAAAAAAAGAATATCAGTAGTATTGCAGGGCTCAAGTAATTGTGGTATGATACATCTTGTGACTTGAGCTGATTAGAATTCAGGTTCAGTCTTATAATGATGTTCCGCTGCAATATTAGTTTTGATGTGCATGAGCATCTGTTGGAAGGAGTTGAAAACGATGCATAAATTAATAGAAGAAATCACAAAAGAACAGCTTCGCTCTGATCTTCCAGCGTTCCGTCCTGGTGATACTGTACGTGTACACGTAAAAGTTATCGAGGGTACCCGCGAACGTATTCAGATTTTTGAAGGTGTAGTGATTAAGCGTCGTGGTGGTGGAATCAGCGAAACTTTCACAGTTCGTAAGATTTCTTACGGAGTAGGCGTTGAGCGTACATTCCCTGTTCATACACCAAAAATTGCGAAGCTTGAAGTAATTCGCCGCGGTAAAGTCCGCCGTGCTAAGCTTTACTACTTGCGTAACCTTCGTGGTAAAAAAGCTCGTATTAAAGAAATTCGCTAATATGAAAAGAAGGAGCTTGCTCGGCAAGCTCTTTTTTTATACATAACTATTGCCAAATGGCAGTTAATGTTTAAGACGTGAGTAAATTGTTAATTATTTAAAAACAAATTATTAAAGTTTGATTAAAAAACTTAATCCCATCGTGTTAATTGTGCTTAAGTTATGTAAAATAAGCTTTATAAGGAATTTTTTTTAGTGATTGGTGGGGATTTAGGATGACAAAAAAGAAAAATGAACTATGGGAATGGACAAAGGCCCTTTTAATTGCTGTTATTTTAGCAGCAGTGATCCGCTTCTTTTTATTTGCTCCAATTGTCGTTGACGGCTTGTCCATGATGCCGACTTTAAAAGATCAGGATCGCATGATTGTTAATAAATTCAGCTATGAAATTGGTAAACCAAAGCGATTTGACATTATCGTTTTTCATGCACCTGAGCATAAGGATTACATTAAGCGCGTGATTGGTCTTCCAGGCGACCGCATTGAATATAAGAATGATACATTATATGTAAATGGCAAAGCGTATAAGGAACCATATTTGGATGAATATAAGAAAAGGGTCGAAGATGGACCGTTAACAGATCCTTTTACCTTAAAGGAAAAAATCGGCAGTGAAACTGTTCCTGAAGGGGAATTGTTTGTCATGGGAGATAATCGCCGCTTCAGTAAAGACAGCCGGCATATAGGAACCATTCCAATGAGCAAAGTTATTGGAAAAACCAGCATTGTTTTCTGGCCTTTAAACGATGCTCATATTGTATCAGTAAAATAGATTATAGGGGGTGGCTGATTTGACGATCCAATGGTTTCCCGGCCACATGGCCAAGGCTCGCAGAGAGGTCACGGAAAAACTAAAATTAGTCGATATCATTTTTGAATTGGTGGATGCAAGAATTCCTTTTTCATCAAGAAACCCGATGATTGATGAGATTATTCAGCATAAGCCCAGGCTTGTTTTATTAAATAAAGCGGATATGGCAGATAAAGAAGCAACAAAAGAATGGATAGCTTTTTTTGCGGAAAAGGGAATCAAGGCACTTGCGATTAACTCGCAGGCTGGCGTAGGCATGAAGGAGATTTCAAACGCATCCAAAGAAATATTGAAGGAAAAGTTTGATCGTCTGAAAGCGAAAGGTGTTAAACCGAGAGCAATTCGAGCGATGATTGTTGGGATTCCAAATGCAGGAAAGTCCACGCTTATTAATCGGCTGGCGAAAAAGAATATCGCCAAAACAGGTAATACACCGGGAGTTACGAAATCGCAGCAGTGGATCAAAGTAGGCAAGGAAATGGAACTTCTTGATACTCCTGGGATCTTATGGCCAAAGTTCGAAGACCAGGAGGTCGGGATGAAACTAGCCATTACGGGTGCGATAAAAGACACATTATTAAATCTTCAAGACCTGACAGTTTACGCCTTGAAATTTCTGGAGCGGACCTATCCGGATAGGTTAAAAGAGCGGTATAAGCTGGATGTCTTACCAGAGGATGTGGTTGCCCTATTTGACCATATTGGCAGGCTGAGGGGCTGTCTGGCAGGAGGCGGTCTTGTGGATTATGATAAGGTGGCAGAACTGGTAATCAGGGAAGTCCGTTCAGAGAAATTTGGTCCGCTTTCATTTGAAAAGCCAAGGGATTTTCTAAAATCAGAAGAATAACAGGCTCTCCAGTTAGGAGAGTCTCTATTTTTTTCAAAAGGATGAATATGATGATACAACAATCGATTGCCAAGATTGAAGCAAAAATAGCAACTATTTTCGATGAATCAGATCCTTTTATCTTTGAACTTGAAAAGGATGAGCGAAAAGGAGCTCAACAATGTCTGGCCAAATGGAGAAAGCAACGTGAACAGGAGAGATCCCTTAAGGCCAAGTTTTACGTGATGACTGAATATGAACGAAACATAAGAAAGCAGGGCTTTCAACTGATAGCAGGGATTGATGAGGTAGGCCGAGGACCGCTTGCAGGCCCGGTTGTTGCGGCGGCTGTTATTCTTCCAGAGGACTTTTTCCTTGCTGGAATTAATGATTCTAAAAAGCTCTCTGAAAAAAAGCGCCTCGAATATGCAGAAATCATAAAAAGGGAGGCCGTCGCTTATGGCATTTCCATGATTCCTGCAGCTGAAATTGATGAAATCAATATTTATGAGGCAACTAAAAAAGCGATGAAATGCGCTATCGCTTTCTTAGAACCGGCCCCTGATTTTTTATTGATTGATGCAATGAATCTCGAAACCCCTTATCCGGAAGAAGCCATCATTAAAGGTGATGCAAAAAGTATTTCGATTGCTGCAGCCTCCATTATTGCTAAAACAGCAAGAGATCAGTTAATGAAGGAAATTTCATTAACCTATCCTGCTTATGGATTTCAGCAAAATATGGGGTATGGTACAAAAGAGCATATTCAGGCGATTCAAAACCATGGAATAACTCCCTTCCACAGAAAAAGCTTTTCCCCTGTGAAAGATTATCTTGAGCAGGATTCACAAAAACAATAATAGGATACAATAATAAAAAACAGGCGAGAGTCTGTGTCAGATTGTCGAGAAAGGGTTTTTTCTCGGCAATTTTTTTCTGTCAAAATCTAAATACCAAATTTATTGATTGTCCCTGCGAATGGGCCTGTTGATTTCCGCTCCGGGCACTCGCTTTCCGCGGGGAGGTCCTGGAGCCTGTCTAGCTGCAGCGCCTAGCCCCTCGAGGTCGCTTCGGTCCTGCCGCTGAAGTCAAAGAACGACTTCAACGTCAGGCCCTCCAGCGCTTGTCGGGGCTGGACAAGGCACTTAAAAAGAATAAGAGGATCAGTAGGGCGTCCATTATCAGCGCTGTAATAAGGACGGACTTTTTCAAGAAGAAACGAAAAATCAATATATTTATCAATT
>CAYNUT010000038.1:0-9263 GCA_964400595.1 uncultured Neobacillus sp.
ATATGCGGCTCTGATCTCTCAGCAACCCTAATGGCTAATCGTTCGGCAATGGCTATACCCGCGTCAATTGCAGCCCTTGGGAGATATATCGCAAGCTCCTCGCCGCCCCAACGAGCACCAATATCATGTTCGCGAATATTACTTTTTATTAAATTGGCTACCTGGATAAGAACTTCATCTCCAACTTGGTGGCCGTATTTATCATTGATTTCCTTAAAATTATCAATATCAATAAGGATGAAGGCACCTTCCACGTCTTCTTTCATAAACCGCTGAATTTTTTCCTCTAAAAATTTTCGCGAGTTGAGCTTTGTAAGATGATCTGTAATGACCATCATTTCCAATTCATCCCGCAGCTTTGAATTGGTGAGTGCTAGGCGCTGTGTGGCTTCATTTATCAACTCCAATTCAGCAACAGCTTGTTTAGACTGATGATAAAGATGAGCATTTCCTAATGCACTGCCTGCGCTTGCAACTATTAGGGCAATAAAATCCGCATCATTTTTCGGAAATACCAATGTATTTGCTGCGATGACCTGTAATACACCATAGACGCAGTCATTCCCCTTTAAAGGGAGATATATGACTGCATGTTCTGTAAATGTTTTTTCAACCGGCGCATGTCCTGTCACAAGGCCTTTTATTTTTGATATATTTTCACTGTTATATTCCATTTTCATCATTGGAAAATGGGTGAAGCTATGGGTATCTTCAGAAAGATGCAAGGAACAGGATAATCCCGGAAAAGTTCCTTGAAGAATAGTAAACAATTCCCCTAAAATGGTGCCGAAATCTAAAGATGAGTGCAGTTTTTCAGTAACCTGAAATATTTTTTTGTATCTTTCAATATCTTCTTCCAAATCTCGATTGAGAGGATCCATTTGTTTTCACCTAATTTTGAAAAAATAATATTATCCAAAAATATACATTGTACCCTTATTATAGATAACTTTCGGTGCAATTTGGAGGTTTATTTTGACTAATTTATTAATTTTTTCAGAATAATATAGAATCATGAATGCCATTCAAAACAACTGAAAAATATTCTTGACTTTGATGTAATAAAAATTATATAATACTCTTTGTGTAAAATATTGCAGCTTATGTGAACACCTTAATTGTTTCATTTTGTTCCTTACACGAAAAGCGGAAGGCGATGGATCCCTGAGCTGGACTTTTCTCGATGTTCCATTTCATGTAATGGTGCATCTTGTAACCCTCTGCTGCTAGGGCGAAGGTGCATGAAAACAAAATGGCAGTCATTGTTGTTTCATAACGGTTTTTATTTTACCAAAATAAAAACACAAAGGAGGAGTCTTTCATGGCTCGTTATACTGGCTCAAGCTGGAAAATATCCCGTCGTCTTGGAATTTCTCTAAGCGGCACAGGTAAAGAATTAGAAAAGCGTCCTTACGCTCCTGGACAACATGGTCCAAACCAACGCAAAAAGCTTTCTGAATATGGATTGCAATTACAAGAGAAGCAAAAGCTTCGTCATATGTATGGTGTAAATGAGCGCCAATTCCGCAACCTATTCGTTAAGGCTGGTAAGCTTTCAGGCGTTCACGGCGAAAACTTCATGATTCTTCTTGAATCACGCCTTGACAACCTAGTTTACCGTTTAGGTCTTGCTCGCACTCGTCGTGCAGCTCGTCAATTAGTAAACCACGGACACATTTTAGTTGATGGTTCTCGCGTAGATATCCCATCATACCGTGTAGCTTCTGGTCAAACAATCAGTGTTCGTGAAAAATCACGCAACCTTGATGTTATCAAAGAAGCAATCGAAGTAAATAACTTCGTTCCTGATTATTTAACTTTCGATGCTGATAAATTAGAAGGTACTTTCACTCGCTTACCAGAGCGTTCTGAATTACCTGCAGAAATTAACGAAACTCTTATCGTTGAGTTTTACTCAAGATAATAAAATTGCTTCGTAGATAGCAATTACAAAAACCCTAGAAACCGCGTTATATAAACGCTTCTAGGGTTTTTTATTTTTACTCTGCTTAGTAGAATTTTGTATTCTCCTCCAAAGAAATGGGGGGAATTGGGGGAAGTATTAACTTAAATATTCAAGTGGGCAGATGTACCTGCTTTGTAAAAATCTTTACACTTGTCTCCCCTAGCTAAGCAACCTCCCTTTTAACCAAGCACGTGGACGGTATGGACCCACCGGGATTTGGATTAAGCTGGTTTTCTCTTTCGAATTGATTCTGTAAAGCTCATCACATTGGTTCGCATCGAATCCTAGCAGTGGATGGCCCCCCATCCCTAAGGCACACGACACCAAAAGCAGTCGTTGTACGAAAATGCCCGCTTCCATCTGTTGAATGCGATATCCTCTATATCCCAATTCCTTTTTGAGGTGTTCTTTGTCACCAACAACATGCAGGCAAAGCGGAACTTGAAACAGATTTACATTGGGCATTGTTAATCCATATTGTAAAAACTCCCGAAAATCCCCCTGAGTTATTCTCCGAAGTGCATGAGCGTTATTGTCATAAGTGTAAGCACCATTAGGCACTCCCTCCACGTTATAAAAACTGCCGTACAGAGAAACACGAGTTTCAACATTCCTATATTTGTCTTTGTCGTCAAGGTCATTCTGATACGCGAAGGAAAATGTCTCTTTTAACAAAGTGGATAGTTGCTTTTGACTGACTTTCCCCATCATAAAGTCAATATCAGGAGAATGCCTCTCCTGGCAAATGAATGCAAGATCGTACGAAAAACGCTCGGTAGATGGCAGCATGATTACCTCCGTACCTAATGAAGGTTTCACATGATTATCTTTCTGTATCTTTACAAATGACCTTGTTGTTTCCAATATCGATGCTTCATTCATTTTTCTCAGCATTGGATAATCAATAGCTCTTTTTGATCGATTATAGGTGTCAGCTTTTAGCAATGGCACTTCCTGGGACAATTCTGTGGAAGAAACAGGTTCTTCTCTATTATGATTGTTGTCTACATATTTAATAGATGGATTAACGGATAATGGAATAACGGCATATACACTTTCATCCTGATTAGACAGCCCAAGCAAATGATTAATAGACCTATCAAGAAATTGGTAGCATACCCGAGATGAAAATCCCATCGTATTGGCCACTTCTAAAGATTGCCCAATTAACACACCTGCATCTAACCCTTGGAGCCTGTAGGAAAAATTATTGTATTTATAAAAGTTTTTCCAAAATAGCGTCGAGACAAAAACAGTACAGAAACAGTCAGAAAGATCACAGCTATTTCCAAGACTTCTTGATAAGTATGAATCGTAATTTCCTTCTCGCAGCAAGAGGAGGCGGTGGTGAGCCGCATCATAATGATAAATTCCCATTGGTGCGTCCTTCAGCTTTACATAAACATATAATTCATTGGGATATAATGCCCCGCCAGAGGGTACAAATCTGCGGAATAACTGGGCATAGCTCACAGCAGCTTTTTCCTCGGTGTCCTCGATTAAAGCGATTTGCGAGTATTGAGTAATGCCGTATACATACCATAAGAAATGACCTAGCTCCTCCCGACTAGGTTCTGCCATAGCTTCCCGTCCGCCCAGTGTTAACGGTACATCTGCACTCAGCGGAATCTCTGGTAAGCCCCGGTACAGTTTATAGGGAAGTGGTGCATCCTCCCAATCCACTTGCCAATCTGGAGGAGCAACTTTTTCCGTATCAAAGTGAAGATGATGTACAAATGTTTCTAGTTCCAATCTTACACCTCCTACTTTTCAATTATGGGAATGGGTGGGGATAGGGATTAAGCTGTTCATACGATAACGGCTGTTGTATAAATCCAAGTTTCATTGGCACTCTAAGGACCCTATCCAGCCCTTTCACACGGGTCAGGTGATGTCCGAATGTCATCGGTAACATACCAGGGATCAATACTTTCACACAGAATAATCCATTCCGTTTGGTTATCGGTGTCGTTTGGTCCACCACAATGACCTCCAGATCCAACCGGCGGAACTTCTGAAGAATATCCTGAAGATCTTCCTTCAAATCAGTATTTGTAGGCGGCTCCTTGAATTCTTCTGCAAACGTACGTAATGGGCGTTGATCATCCAATAAAAAATTCAGCCGTTCCTCTGCTTCTCGCAGCCCGTAAAGCAAACCATGGTCCTCCATTGTGCGTACTGCGTACGGGTTCTGTAACATATGTTCATATTTCTGCTGGTTTGCCTCCAATATTTCGTCATGCCTAACCATCATTCCCGCAAGCTCATAAATTGCGCTTTTTACAGCCCTTATAGGATCGGGGTTAGCTCCGGCGGCACAAATGAGGTTTACACCCTTGGATCTTCTGTTTTTTGCCACTGCCCATACGCTTGGAATACCATGCTCCATCGTCGAATTGTAAAAATGAAGGTCATATCCCGCCACCTCACGTATACGGTCGATCATCAGCTGTAATTCTTTATCGTTAGCTGATTTAAGGTCAAGACGCGGAAGGCGGAGTTTTGCATACCAGGTTAACAAGAATGAGTCTCGCTCGACAACCTCCATAATGGCATGGAAAATAGCTTCTTCTAAACTCCCCCCTAATGCACATCCGTTGGAGGTTTCATAAACAAAGCACTCCCCATAGCCCAAACTGTAATAGGAGAGTAACTCCGGAATCAGTATAGGACGTTCTTGTAAAAACGAATAGCCCCAGACCCAATTCATTGGGACATCAGGATGAAACGGTTTAAACGGAAAATGAGGCTTTTCATATTGTTCCTCTTCATGCAAACCTACTCTTTCAGGATTTAGTGCATTTTGCTTTAAATTATGATAACTATCACGAACTACCGTTCTTTTGCCTCGAGGCTCGATCCCGCAATATCGTTCAAGACCCTCTAAAATGGCTGTTAGCTCACTCATTTCATATGAATTAGACCGGCCAGCGACTCCCTCATCCGCTTCAAATAACGGCATGTTCACTAAAACATCAGCAAATGGCAGTGTGAAATCTTGAATTTTTCCATTCATGACACCAGTACGGTAATCCAGATAGTCTTTGACTAGTACTGTTTTAAATTCATCCATCGAACGACAGCGATAACCTCGGCCATTAAATTTAGGGCTAGATTCTAACCTAATTTGGGCTAATTCTGGTGTATCATCAGGTAATGGCCTGCAAATTGGGCACAAGGGGTTAGGTAAGAAAAGGTGACTAGAATTGGTTAACGTTCTTAGGTTAATAAGGAGTACTCTTTCTTCTAAATTGCTGGGTTCTCCTTGAAGAATCTTTTGAACTTCGTTACATATCAATGCTGCCATATGAGATAGTCCCGTTCGTGATGCCCATGCATCTTGCATGAGACCTTCTCCAGCTGCCATCCTTACCTGTAGCTGCCACATTTCTTTCCGATCGGATCCAGCTATCATGCGCCGTATGTCAGCGCAGTAAGAACATCCCGGTGTATCGGGGCGAACTAAAGGACCAATGATTCCCTCTCCAAATGAAACGAAACCTCGAAGCCATGGGATACCAGTGTTCCTGTATTTTTCTTCCGCTTTTTTATGAATGGCCGGATTCCAGGCATCGTGCAACACAAGAGCTATTTCAATTTCTTCGGGAACCTCTTCTAATAGGCTATGACGCCTTACGAGATAATTGCCGGACAATTGATCAAAGACATAATCCGCTAATAACCCCTCTCCGTCAATGAGAATATGGGCGGCCATTAGGATTCCTCCTCTCGAACCTTCACACCATATACCCCTGCCAATTCCTGTTTTAAAAAAGGTTCGAACGCAAGATCATAAACGAATAGGCGTTTGCTGTTTTGGTTTAAAACATGAATGGAAGATTGTAATAGCTCCAATTGTGTAATTTCTTCACAAGATGGGATTTCGAGTTTAAATTCCTTTTCTTTCAAAAAAACAGCTGACTCCGATATCCTTTCGGTTGCTTGCACCTGATTTTGTTTATCCAAAAGCGCTTGTTGTAATGCACTCCGTAAAGCTAACGTTGTATTTAAACCTGTACTAGAGTACCGACGCCCCTGCGACTTTACCCATATTACGGGGAAGCCTAGTATTTCATTTTCTAAACCGATGGTCGGTGCACCATTTAAGGTAGTCAGGGCATTTAAATAAAATCTGCATCGTTGATCTTCAATTTCTCCCAGTTGTACGCGAAAAACAGGATTCAGTAGATCGTCCTTTTTATTTCTCCATTCCTTCTCTAAATAGGCTTGCAAGCCGCGACAAACTGCCTCTTCGACTGTTTCCCCTGCACCAATGCCGATCAAATCCCCTGGTATGTTTTCACCAGCCTTATCTTTTTGATCACTGCACTCCTTGAACATTTGTGAAACATACATTTCAATACCAGTCAGTCCCGCTTCCCTCTTTGCCTCCTCATGTGTAAAACCCGAACAGACAATCTCTGGCAGGAGATCTGCTGGTCCCTCTGTCACTGGATTAGCCGCTTGAACATAGCACTGCGAAAGAGGAAGCTGTTTCAAGTTTCGCTCCTCCCAGGTATGAAAAATCCCTGTTTCTTCCGAGGTTAATAGACTGAAATATTCCAAAAGGGTAATCGAAGGTTCGTTTTTACTCTTTTCTTGCTTTATCCTTACATCAAGATCTTCCACCAGTCCAGAAGAGACACTTTTATTTGTAACCAATGGATGTGTGATGTATGAAATCCAGTCTCCTTCCAGCGTTTCAAGATCAAGTTTGTAAATTTGGTTACTCTGATTTGCCCCTGCAATTCCTGTAGCCTTTTTGAAAAATTCGAATACGATGACATTGGCCAGAATGGCTCCGGGAGTTGTTGAGAAAGATTGCGGCTGCCTATCTAATTGCAATGAAGATTGATGGATTCGGCGCCATGCTGACTCCCAGCATCCCTCTGATTCCGGATGAACCAATGGACCAGCAAGCCCCACTCGGTCTAAACATATGGCAGGAAAAAATACTTTCCTTTGCTCTTTGCAAACCATATTCAGATTCCTAAGTTCTTTTACATTTCCATCCTGAGAAACATATAGAATCCAATCATATAGATGCAAAGCCTCTTGCCAAAAACCCCTTCCGTCCCTTTTTTCAAATGGTACCTGCTCAACCTCCACTTCAGAGTCAGCATTATAGGCATTGCGTGCTAACTCATTTATCCTCAATTGATTTGTAGGTACTGAATCGGTCAACATGAAATGGAATTTAGGAAGTCCAGATTCAATTAATGAGGCAGCCAATGAAACCAGAAAGGATCCTGAACCGATAGCCAGAACTTTAGCTTGACGATATTCTTGAAAACGGTACGCACCAGAATCTACAAAATTCTCGATAAATTCAATTTGTGAAGCATACTTTTCTAGGACTTTGCGATTTAAATCATGTGTCCTATCTTGGCTAACATCTCGAACAAAGCCATTCTTGTACAACGTTTCTCCAATCTCATACACCCTGTTGCGATACGGCGCCGTTAATCCCTCTGTTAAATCTCCCAATGAGTGCTCCCCGTTAAACATCGGCACTAATTTTTCAATCCACTGATAAATCGTATTTCCTTCCATTCGGAATGAACTTAAGTTATTTCTAAAATACACACCACCCTTTGGATCCGGTAGATAAAATGAATCCCTTTTGACCTTTAAACGTGTGGACGAGTTAAGTTTTGTCATTCAGCTCCTCCTTAATTCAAATCAATCCTAATTATCCACTATCATTTTATGTACATTTATTTGTCCATTATGATTAATAAGAAAAGTGCAAGGTGCCCGCCAATCGGCGTATGGAGAAGAGCGAAGTACACTAACCGATGGCGCCTGGAGCTGGACAATTCTCAAAGTCCAATGATTTAAATTCTGATATTACAAAAAAGAAGTGCCTCCTGCGGCACATGTCCGTGCAGGGGGCACTTCTTTTCATAACATAACTATTTTTTTCTGAGACTCCAAAACTACTAAATAAAACCGAAACAGCTAAAACCGAAACCGAAACAGCTAAATCCAATACCGAAACAACTAAAACCGAAGCAGCCGCCACAACCGCCACAACGGAAACCACCGCAACCGCCACAACCGCCACAACGAAATCCTCCGCAGCCCCCGCAACGAAAGCCTCCGCAGCCTCCGCAGCCCCCGCAACGCATTCCAAACACACGTTGATCTTGGCTCTGAGGATTTATAGGAATTAATTCACCAACTTGGTAATGATCCATTCCTAATGATTGTAAACCATTCTGAAAATTATACATTTTTTCCTCCCCTTTGTATTTATTCAACAGGTTGCACCTGAAAAGAGAGTGGAAACGAAGGTAATTTGTCAGTTTTGTGTAAATCAACCTTTAAAGTACCACGAGACCTCTCTTCAACAAAATATGATTATTTTAGGTTGTTGTCACTGATTTAATAGCCTATTTTACGTTGAAGGTATAAATAGAATGTTGCTCACTATACGAAGCACTCATGGGTTGATTATTCCTATTTAAGCTTGTTTCAAAAAAACCTTTTTCATTGAAATCATATTTAACAGACTAAAGGTAGATGTCTTTCAGCAAAATTTCAAAAAGAACATCGAGTTATGAGTTATGGTCAATAAATATTTCCGTGGTCAAAAGCTATTTTTAAGTAAATCGGTTTAAAGTGGAATAATGTGGATTTTGACCGTAAAACCATCACGGTAGAACGTACAAGAGATAAAAGGGGGGCCCGACCGCCAAAAACGAAAAACAGCTACCGGACCATTTAATCTCTGATTTGGGGGAGGTTTTAAAACATACCATCCAACCCCCGTGAATACTAGGGTTTTCATGACTGTTGAACATTACTCACGTTAATAATTGAAAACACTCCGTAACCAATTGATACGGAGTGTTTTTTTATCTTTTATTAACCCAATGGATCATTTTTCGATAAATAAAAGCGATAACGATATAAATGACAACCACAACAGCTGCGGTTACAATTCTTTCTTGCAAAACCCCATCCGCTAATAGCACCGGCCCGAGTCCAAAAAAAGTAACGAGTGCGATGAGAATGATAAAAACGGTGTGCAGCAAAACTTTCATCAGTTCCACCCCCATGTTTCCTCTTTATATATATGACGAAAAGAAACATTGAGTTGTTACATTTGAACAGCTTCCGAGCGATATTACATTTTTTCACTTCCCCAAGGCACATATTGAACTCGTTTAAGTACCGTAAAACACTTTTTTGTGGAAAGGACACTATTTGGTTCGATTGGTTACCGTTAGAACTCTTTTTTCCGGGAAACGGGCACCATACGATCCATTTGATTACCGTCGTGACCCTTTTT